>CALLQM010000377.1 GCA_938014855.1 uncultured Clostridia bacterium
CTGTGTTTTTTGATCCAAGAGATTTGTCTCCTCCTTCTGGCCTCCATATGTGAATTTTTTGTATCTTTTTTTAAGGAGTTGTGCATTATAATGCAGCTTTAGGCTGTTTTACGCCTATTCGTGAAAGAACTTTGGCCTGATTTTTGTAACCTACGATCCCCATACAACATTTTTAGAAATTATATAGGAGGATATCGCGATGGACGAGAAGAAAATGATTACTTTGGATTTAACCGGCTGCCGGTCTTTAGGCGAACTTCACAAAAGAATCAAGGAGGCATTTGACTTTCCGGATTTTTATGGGGAAAATTGGGATGCATTCTGGGACTTGCTTAGAACGGAATGTGATGCAGATGAAGTTAAAATTGTTGGTGAGTGCACATTATCAAAAGATTTTGAACCTCATATAAAAATAATGCACGAAGTATTGAAGGACTTCAAACAGAACTGTGAAAAGTATGACGATCATTTTGACTTTCAAGTTCTGAGTTAAGTACTCATTATGAGCATTATGCGAAGTGCTAATTCAAATCCCCTCATTTATTACCACCGCACCAAAATACATAGTTTTTTTCGTAAAAACCATGTCTTTTTTTATATCGAAATCTGTGGTATGCTGGACATAACGATCTTGCATCACGCAGGTAAACAGGAAGTTCTAGTGTAGACATTATAGTAGGAGGGATTCGTATGATGGATAACGAACTGAAAATCAAAATGTACTCCTTTACGGTGGATTGCAAAGACCCGCATAAATTAGCAAAATTTTATGCGGCGCTGCTCAAGTGGGAATCCATGTGTATCGATGAAGATTGGGCATGTGTATACGCTCCAGGAACCAATCAGGGAACCTATCCCGGCATCCTGTTTCAGCGGAATCCTGATTATAAACCGCCTGTGTGGCCGGCAGAGCCGGAAGCGCAGCAGCAAATGGCGCATATAGATTTCGCTGTTAATGATTTAGAAAAAGCGGTTCAGTATGCAATCCATTGCGGGGCAACTACCGCAGCGGAGCAATTTTCTGATAATTGGAGGGTGATGATCGATCCCGCCGGGCACCCTTTCTGCTTATGTCAAATGAAAGCAATTATCGAGAGTGACCATTTTGCATTGTTATAGGAAATCACGATTTTCCTGGTAATACAGGTTTCATTGGTACGATCATTTACGGTATCGATAAAAATCTTTTTTCTATCGAAAGCTGTGGCATACTGGACATAACCAAATAAGAGGTGAACCATGGACTATATCGTGGATGCGCAGGCGACGGCGGCTTATGCCGATTCCTACAATCAGCCGTGCGGATGCATATACTGCCAAAACTATCAAAAGACGTTTGCGGATGCCTATCCGGAAGTGGTGCAGCTTTTGCGGGAGTTCGGAGTTCCGATCCACCGCCCGCTGGAAGTTATGGATCTTTTCTGGAATCCTGCAAGGGACAACCGCCGTTACATAAGCTATTATTCGGTCAAAGGCGAACTATTTACGGATAAGCTGTGCCTATACGAAAAAGATGCGGCGGTAACGCTGTATCAGCCCAATACAGATGCACCGATCTATAAAAACACAGGGATGGAGATGCCCTATTTTATCCTCGAAATTTCTGATATCCAGCTGCCTTGGGCACTGCCCGAAGCGCCCGAAGATTAACTTTGCAGCTGCGATATGAGCATGGCCGCACCGGCATCTGGCGTAACCGCATGACACAAGAGGAGGTTTTCATGTCCAAACAAAATATTTATGACGGATTAA
>CALLQM010000378.1 GCA_938014855.1 uncultured Clostridia bacterium
GAACTCCGTCAAACAAGTAGCGATTGCTTCGCCTTGTCCCCGCTCTTCGGCTCCGATGCCGCAAAACGCGCCGGGCGTATCAATCAAGCAGATGACCGGACGATGAAATTTCTGCGCCTGTTTTGCAAGCCGCAGTGCCTTGCGGTATCCTTCCGGATGCGGCATTGCGAAATTCACCTGTTGGTTTTCTTTGAGATCGCGCCCTTTTACCTGCGCAATCACGGTTACAGGGATTCCGCCGATGGTTGCGATGCCGCCCAAAATGGAATTATCGTCCGCATACAGACGGTCGCCGTGCAGTTCAATAAAATCTTCAAAGATCAAAGGAATATAATCCCGCACGGTCGGGCGGTTTTTTTCGCGGACGATTAGTAGTCTATCCCACGCTGTCTTCATGCTCTGCCGCCCCTTTCCCGCCATGCAGCCGGAGCAGCTGGGCGATTGTCTTGCGCATTGCACTGCGCTCTGTGATTAAGTCAATAAATCCATGTTCCAAACCGAACTCTGCCGACTGAAAATCTTCCGGCAGGTGCTGCTTGATCGTTCCCTCGATGACACGGCGTCCCGCAAATCCCACAAGCACTTTCGGCTCTGCGATAATGATATCGCCGAGGGAGGCAAAGCTTGCTGTCACGCCGCCCGTGGTCGGGTCGGTAAGCACCGTAAGATACAGCAGTCCTTTTTTGGAATGCCGCCC
The DNA here is from genome assembly GCA_938014855.1 of uncultured Clostridia bacterium. Classification (GTDB taxonomy): domain Bacteria; phylum Bacillota; class Clostridia; order Oscillospirales; family Ruminococcaceae; genus Anaerotruncus. The sequence continues at coordinate 698 of CALLQM010000378.1, forward strand.
AACCGCGCCCGCAGTTTTCGCCATCTGCATCAGAGATACGATGCCTTCCTGCATCCTTGCGCCGCCGCTGGCTGTAAAAAGCACAACCGGCAGATTTTTTTCGGATGCATGTTCAAACAGCCGGGCAATTTTTTCCCCAACCACAGAACCCATGGATGCCATCATGAATCGGGTGTCCATCACACCGATTGCACATGGATACCCCATAATCGTACATTCGCCGGTAATGACCGCATCACGCAGTCCGGTCTTGCGGCGAAGCTGGAACAATTTTTCGGGATATCCCTCAAATTTTATGGGGTTTTGACTTTTCATATGCTTATCATATTCATCAAATGTAAAATTATCCACAGTTATTTCTATTCTTTCCGATGCGGACAGGCGGGCATGGTAATTACATCCCGAGCAGACTTTTCCCGCAAGCTCGAACGCCTCCATAAACTCCACCTTACCGCAGCGCGGGCATTTAAACATTAAATTGTCCGGTATGTTGAGCTTTCCTTTTGGTTTTTCCCCGCTGCCAAATGCCGCACGGGATTTTACCTTGGAAAACAAGTCTTGTAACATCCGCCCACCTCCTATATCCGTATTGCATCGATTACTGCTGTTTCATCAGCCGGTCTAAAAATCCGATATCATAACTGCCCGACTCAAAATCTGAATTATGGAGTAATGAAAGCTGAAAATCGATATTGGTATCGACGCCTTCCACCAAAAATTCCGCTAGCGCCCAGCGCATTTTCATGATTGCCTCCTGCCGAGTCGGCGCAAACACAATCAGTTTTGCAATCATCGAATCGTAATACGGCGGAATCTGATACCCCGCATAAACCGCACTGTCGATTCGAACGCCCGGTCCGCCCGGCATATATAATGCCCGAATTGTACCCGGTGACGGACGAAAATTGAGCGCCGGATTTTCCGCATTAATGCGGCATTCAATTGCGTGTCCGCGCAGTTCAATATCTTCCTGACGCAGTTTGAGCGGTTCCCCCTGCGCAATGCTCAGCTGATTTTTGACGATATCTACATCTGTTACCAGCTCGGTAATGGGGTGTTCCACCTGAATTCGGGTATTCATCTCCATAAAATAGAAATTTCCGTCGCGGTCTACGAGAAACTCAATCGTTCCCGCATTTTGGTAACCTGCGGCACGCACCGCCGCTTTTGCCGCTTCGCCCATTTTTTGGCGCAGCTGTTCACTCATGACCGATGCGGGGGACGGCGCCTCCTCGATCATTTTTTGGTTTCGGCGCTGTACCGAACAGTCGCGCTCACCCAAATGAATCACATTGCCATGCTCATCCGCAAGCACCTGAATTTCGATATGACGGGGATTTAAAAGGAATTTTTCTAAATAAATGCTCCCATCGCCGAAACAGGCAATCGCCTCCTGGCGGGCGGCTGTGCAGGCCGCTTCCAGCTGTTCTCTGCTGTGCGCAATGCGGATGCCGCGTCCGCCGCCGCCTGCGCTGGCTTTCACCATGACCGGATAACCGATCTGTTCGGCGATCTCCTCTGCTTTTTCGCAGTCGGAAACCACACCGTCCGAGCCGGGAACAACTGGCACTCCTGCCTGTTTCATGGTCGCCTTGGCCTGTGCTTTATCGCCCAGCAGCTCAATCGATTCCGGCTTGGGACCGATAAATTTTACCCCGCAGGCACTGCACAGCCGCGCAAAGCAGGCATTTTCTGAAAGGAATCCAAAGCCCGGATGAACGGCTTCCGCGCCGGTCTGCTCACAGGCGGCAAGAATCGCATGCATATTTAAATAGCTGTCTTTGGAGGGAGCTGGGCCGATACATACACACTCGTCGGCAATCTGCGCATGAAGTGCGGTTTTATCGGCCGTGGAACAAACTGCAACCGTGCGCAGTCCCATTTCGCGGCAGGCACGGATGATGCGCACCGCGATTTCACCGCGGTTTGCAATCAGAACTTTTGAAAACATGGCTTCCCCTCATTTATATAAATTCAAAACTCGGTTCTTACTTTCCAAGCGCAAACGTGATCTCACCTTCTGCGGCAAGCTCCCCTTCGACCGTGGCTCTTGCACGTCCGACACCGAAACTGCTCCGCAGTTTGATCATTTCCACTTCCAAGCGAACGGTATCGCCCGGAACAACCGGACGGCGGAATTTCGCCTTGTCAATCTTTGCGAAAAACGCCAGTTTGCCCTTGTTTTCCGGCATTGCCAGCACACATACGGCGCCGGCCTGCGCCAGCATTTCAATTGTCAGCACACCCGGCGTCACGGGATGGCCCGGGAAATGCCCCTGAAACCAAAATGAATCCGGTGCGATAAATTTATTCGCCACAACGCATTTTCCTAGTTCCATTTCCTCAACTTCATCGATGAGAAGAAACGGGTCACGGTGCGGAATGATTTCTTTAATCTGCTCTTTATTCAAAAGCGGCATGCTTAGCCTCCTTATTCCAGCCGGATTACAGGCTGGCCGTATTCGACTGCTTCTCCGTCTTTTACCAAGACTTCCGCAACGACGCCGCCCATTTCTGCCGGCACTTCATTCATAACTTTCATCGACTCGATAATAAACGCGGTCGCTCCTTTTTCAATGCGGCTTCCCGGCGTAACAAACGGTTCCTTGCCGGGAGCGCTTGCCGCATAAAACGTACCGACGATCGGCGAAGTCAGATAGTTTCGTTCCTGCGGGCTTTCCGCGGGCAAAGCCGTTGCGGCCTCGGCGGCTGAGCTGTTCGCAGAAGCGGTGACAGCGGCCGCAGGCGCACAAACCGACTGGATAACAGGCGCACTCTGCCCTTTGATTTTCAGTTTAAAGCCTTCATATTCAAAAGAAAGCTCCTCAATCTTGTGTTCGGCTACGCTTTTCATCAGCGCCTGAATTTGTTCCAAGCCTAACTCTTTGCCCATAAAAGCTCCTCCTTAATCTTCAAACTTTTTAAGTAAAATCGATGCATTATGACCACCAAAGCCCATTGAATTGGAAACTGCATACTGAATATCCGCCTTGCGTGCACCATCGGTGACATAATCCAAATCGCAGTCCTCATCCGGTACACGATAACCAACGGTCGGAGGCAGGATGCCGTCTTTTAATGCAAGCGCGGTAATAATTGCCTCTACACCGCCGGCCGCTCCCAGCATATGTCCGGTCATTGATTTGGTCGAGCTGACCGCCAGTTTGTAAGCATGGTCACCGAACGCATATTTGACCGCCGCGGTTTCGCATTTTTCATTGAGCGGGGTCGATGTACCGTGTGCGTTGATGTATCCCACCTGTTCGGGCTGAACGCCCGCTTCTTTCATCGCGTTTATCATCGCATGTCCTGCGCCCTCGCCGTCCGGTGACGGTCCGGTGATATGGTGCGCATCGTCCGTTGCGCCGTAACCCACGACTTCTGCGAGGATATTTGCGCCGCGGCGTTTTGCATGTTCGTATTCTTCCAAGAGCACCAGTCCCGCGCCCTCGCCCATTACAAATCCGCTCCGTTCTTTATCAAACGGAATGGAAAGCCGGTCACAGTCGGTGGATTTGGAAAGGGTGTTCATGTTTTGGAATCCGGCAATTGCAAATTCGTTAATTGCCGCTTCCGATCCGCCCGCAATGGCCAAATCGAGATATCCATGCTTGATTTTGCGGAACGCTTCACCGATGCAGTTTCCGCCCGTCGAACAAGCGGTCACGATGCAGAAATTGTCCCCTTTGAATCCATATTGAATGGCGATCTGTCCCGCCGCCATATTGGAAATCATCATCGGAACCAAAAAGACAGAAACGCGTTTCGGTCCTTTTTCCATAAATTTTTCATGTTCCCTGACTGTGGTGTCAAACCCGCCGATGCCGCTTCCGACAATGACGCCTGCACGGTAAGGATCCATACCGGAGAGGTCTCCCGCATTTTCCATCAGCTGTTTGGCCGCCACCATGGCAAACTGGGTATACCGGTCCATACGGCGCGCTTCTTTTTTATTAAGCCCCATTTGTTCGGGATTCCAGTCTTTGATTTCGGCGGCACATTTTACATCCAGCCGGGATGTATCGAACGAAGTAATCGGTGCAAAGCCATGACGGCCCTGCACGATACTGTCCCAAAGAGTATGTGTATCCAGTCCAACCGGCGTCACTGCGCCTGTTGAGGTGATGACGACTCGTTTCATTTGCTTATATTCTCCCTATCTTCTATCCGCTGAGCGGATATTCTATCTGAAAAGTGAACTGCTCCTGTTACATGATGATGCCGCCATCTACGTTCAGAACCTGCCCGGTGATATAGCCGGCTTTTTCTCCCGCTAAGAAACAAACAGCATCGGCGATGTCTTCGGGTTTTCCCATCCGTCTAAGCGGAATCGCACCAATCATGGCATCCTTAACCTTATCCGAGAGCTCTTTTGTCATATCGGTTTCAATGCATCCGGGTGCCACTGCGTTTACGGTAATATTGCGCCCGCCGAGTTCTTTCGCCGCAGAATAGGTCATGCCCACGATTGCCGCTTTGGAAGCGGAATAGTTGACCTGTCCGGCATTTCCGTAAAGTCCCACAACGGATGTAATATTAATCATGCGGCCGCTTCGCTGTTTCATCATAATCGGGGTGACAAGCCGCATCATATTAAATACGCTTTTTTGGTTCGCTGAAATCACTTGGTCATACTGCTGTTCGCTCATGCGGGCGAGCAGTCCGTCGCGGGTGATGCCTGCGTTGTTAACGAGTACATCGATGCGGGCAAACCGCGCCGCAATCTTGCGCACCATTTCGTCACATTGACTGTAGTCCGATACATCTGCTACAAAGCAGTCGGCATCTACGCCATATTTCATACATTCCGCCGCCACTTCACGCGCGGCAGGAACGGACTCTTCATTTCGGCAGTTGATTGCGACATCAAACCCGTCCTTTGCCAGTGCAACTGCGATTGCGCGGCCGATGCCGCGTCTGGCGCCGGTTACTAATGCTACCTTATGCAATCGTAATTCCCCTTTCGCTTAACAAGTTTTGGAGCAGTGCTTCGCTGTCCTTCATGAGTGTTTCAAGAATCTCTTTTGCGGGAGCAATTTCATGCACCAATCCGGCAATCTGCCCCGCCATAAATGTTCCGTTGTCTTTGTCGCCCTCGATGACCGCTTTGCGCAGAGAACCGACGGTGCGGGTTTCATATGCCTCACGGTCAATGTCTTCGGAATGTTCCATTTTGAGGAGACTGCGGGTGAGCTTATTCTTAAGGCACCGCACCGGTGCACCGCTTGAGCGTCCGGTAACAACGGTGTCGGTATCTTTGGCTTTTACAAGCATTTGTTTATACATGCTGTGTGCGGGGCTTTCGTCTGCGCAAACAAAAATAGTACCGCACTGTACCCCGCAGGCGCCCAATGCAATCGCCGCCGCGAACCCGCGTGCATCTGCAATACCGCCGGCCGCAATGACCGGAATCGATACCGCATCCGCCACCTGAGGAATCAGCGCCATCGTGGTCAGTTCCCCAATGTGTCCGCCCGATTCACAGCCCTCTGCAACCACGGCATCCGCTCCCGCGCGCTCCATTCGTTTCGCAAGCGCCGCGGACGGCACAACCGGAATGACTTTGATGCCGGCGGATTTCCACATGTCCATATATTTTCCGGGATTTCCTGCTCCGGTGGTAATCACTTTTACACCCTGCTCCACGCAGATATGTGCAATGTCTTCCGCGTAGGGGCTCATCAGCATAATGTTGACGCCGAACGGTTTATCGGTTTGTTCCTTGACTTGTTTGATCCATTTTTCCACCACTTCACCGGGTGCATTTGCCGCACCGATCAAGCCAAGACCACCCGCGGCGGAAACGGCCGCCGCCAAGTTTGCGTCCGCCACCCATGCCATGCCGCCCTGAATGACCGGATATTCGATGCCCAGCAGTTCGGTCAGCTTTGTTTTTATCATTGTTTTCGTCCTCCCAATCGGTTCATCTCTATTTCAGTCTTTACCATTCCAAAACCGCCGCACCATAGGTCAGCCCTGCGCCGAATCCCACGACGCAGATCAAGTCGCCACGTTTGAGTTTTCCGCTTCTCCACAGCTCGTCCAATGCGATCGGGATGCTGGCGGACGAGGTGTTTCCGGTATGCTCGATGGTCAGCCATGCTTTTTCCATTGGCAGTCCAAGATTTTTCATAGCGGACTGCACAATGCGTGCATTTGCCTGATGCGGGATGATATAAGCGATGTCTTGTTCCGATACTCCCGCTTTTGCACAGGCTTTATGGACGGCTTCCGGCATAATTCTGGTCGCAAATTTATAGACTTCGCGCCCATTCTGCCACAGATGTCCCGGTTCGATATCGGACGAAATAATATCGTCCGCCTGTTCCGGCTCGTTTGTAAATGGAGATTGATGCGGCTGGTTCTTGCAGAAAATCAGCCCATATCCGGTTCCATGGGAACCTAAGCAGGATGCATACCGTCCGTTTCCTTCACGCACCACACATGCGCCTGCTCCATCACCAAACAGCACACAGGTGCTCCGGTCTTTAAAATCCGTAATGCGGGACAGCATTTCCGAACTGACAATCAGTACGGTTTTGACATCGCCGCAGGCTATTTGACCTCGGGCGACCTCAAGCGCATATACAAACCCGCTGCAAGCCGCGTTCAAATCAAAACAGCTTGCATTTTCCGCTCCGATTTCCTGCTGTACAATACATGCCATCGAGGGCGTCAAACAGTCTGATGATACGGTGGTACCGATAATCAAATCGATTTCCTCCGCCTTGACTCCCGCATTTTCCAATGCCTGCTTTGCCGCATTCGCGCCCATTCGCCATGTGGTTTCTCCGTTGGCGATATGCCGCTGGGAAATGCCTGTGCGGGTGGAAATCCATTCATCTGAAGTCTCAATGAAGGCGGTGAACTCTTCATTTGTTACAATTCTCTCGGGCAGGTACCGCCCTGTACCCAGTATGTTGATTCCTGTCATGCTTACTCCTGACCTGTATGGCATTTTTCGCTTGCCAGCTCAATCAAGTTTATGGTATACTAAACAAGTGAAAAATGTAACAATTGTTATATTTACGATTATAATACCGTTAAATCGCCTAACTTGTCAACTATAAATTTATGAACAAATTTGAAATGGAGAACTGATATGAAGAAAACAGCCTTTCTATGCAGCGGTCAGGGTTCACAGTATCCCGGGATGGGAAAAGAGCTGTGTGATCGCTTTGCCGGCGCGCGTGAGGTATACGAGTGCGGCAGCGACATATTAGGCTTTGACCTTGCAAAAACCTCTTTCGAGGGAGCCGATTCTGAGCTTGCATCCACCAAAATTTCTCAGCCGGCAATTTTCGCCGTTTCATTGGCTGCCTACTCTGCAGTAAAAGAATTTTGTGAACCGGACGCGTTTGCCGGACATTCTTTGGGAGAATATGCCGCGCTGACTGCCGCAGGCGCATTCTCAATGGAAAACGGATTCCGAATCATCGGCGCAAGAGCCGCAGCAATGCAGCGTGCCGCCGACGAAAACCCCGGCAGTATGTTTGCCATCGTCGGAAGTGACGAAGCGACCATCCGCCAAGTCTGCGAAGAAACGGAAGGCTACGTCATCCCCGTCAATTTTAACAGCCCGAATCAAACGGTCATTGCGGGAGAAAAAGAAGCGGCACAAAAAGCGGCTGACGCACTTCGAGCAAAAGGAGCAAAACGCACCATTCAGCTTTTGGTGTCCAGCGCGTTCCATTCCAAAATGATGGCATCCGCCGCAGAGGAATTTAAACAGCGGATTGCCGGAATTCCTATGGAGATGCCGAAAAAACCGTTCTATTCAAATATTACCGGAACCATGCTCGCGTCCGATACCGACCTTTCGTCGTATTTAGCCAAGCATTTGGTTTCACCGGTTTATTTCCACCAAGAAGTTTCCGCTATGCTGGAAAACGACATCACCCGCTTTGTAGAACTGGGACCCAATAAGGTGCTCACCATGCTTATCAAGCGTAGTTTTAAACAAGCAGAGGCTTACAATGTGGAAAACTTGAGCACACTGGAAAAATGCAAAAACGCAATTGCGGAATAAATTCATAAAAATTTAAAAAACGGTAGAACCTGAAACCTCAAAAGGAGCAACACAATATGCAGCATTATGAACTCATCGGGCATCCGCTGGGACACAGCCTGTCTCCGGAAATCCACCGAGCACTGTTCAAATTGGACGGCATCGACGCCGATTATCGGCTGGATGCATTTCCACCGGAAGATTTTTCGTCCCGCTTGACTCACCTTAAACAGCTCAGCGGGTTCAACGTTACGATTCCATACAAGCGCACCATTGTCCCTTATTTGGACGAGCTTGCAGACAGTGCGGCTCTTTACGGCGCGGTGAATACCGTGAGCATCCGCGATGGAATCCTGACAGGCTGCAACACCGACTGCATCGGGTTTCTGCGTGCCATATCTGCGCACCACATTTCTCTGAACACTTCCGTTTGTGTTTTGGGAGCAGGCGGCGCAGGCCGCATGTTCGCAATCGAAAGCGCGCGGCAGGGCGGAAACGTAACAGTTGCTGTTCGGAAAAGCAGTTATGAAAAAGCAGAGGTTCTTGCCAAAGAAATCAGAGAAAAAATCGGCTGTGAAATCACAGTTTGTGATATCGAGAATCTTACCGGTTGTTATGGATTAATCATCAATGCCACTCCTGTGGGAATGTCTCCCAAAACCGGAAGATCACCTGTGGATGCCACCATCTTTCAAGGTACCGAAGCGGTCTTTGACTGCATTTACAACCCTGCCGAAACGCAGCTGCTCAAAGATGCACGCAAAGCGGGCTGTAAAGTCGCAGGCGGAATGGATATGCTGGTTTGGCAGGCGGCCGCGGCGCATGAGATTTGGCATGGGAGTCAATATGAGGATGCACAAATTGCAAACATCATAACGCAGATGAACGACCTTTTGCTGAAAAAGGAGCGTCCAAATGAATAATATTATTTTGTGCGGATTTATGGGATGCGGCAAAACGACCGTCGGACACTGGCTGTCCCGTCTGCTTTCCATGGAATATATTGACCTTGATGCCGAAATTGAACTAGAATCCGGACTTTCCATTCCGGATATTTTCAAACAATTTGGCGAAGCATATTTTCGGGATTTGGAGCATCAAGCCGTCTTAGACATTGCTAAGCGGATTAACTGCGTCGTTTCCACCGGAGGCGGTGCGCTGACCTTTGCACGAAATATTGACGCCATCGATTCCAGCGACACCGTTATTTTTTTAGATGTGCCGTTTGACGTATGCTATGACCGCATCAAAGACAGCGGCCGTCCCATTGTACAAAGCAAAACGACCGACGAATTGCACGCGCTTTATGATGAGCGTCGCACCGCTTATCTTACAGCGGCGAAACACCGCGTAAACGGCGCTTTGCCCGCAGAGGATGCCGCGCAGGCAGTCGTTTCTCTAATCAATCAATCAAACCGATAACAGTAAACAAAAAGGCGTCCCGTTAAAAAACGGGACGCCTTTTTTATCGTTCCTTGTTGAGAACAAGTACCGCCATAATACCGTATAATGCGGCGATGGCGGCGCCAGCGGCAACAAGTGCCACCGCCGTCACTCCGCGCCACGGATTGGACAAGTAGTATTTTCTCAACATGGTCTTACTTATTCAAATTTGCTTCAAGGTTTGCAAGCTCGTTGCTGAGTTCTTTCGGGAGTCTGTCGCCAAACTTCTTGAAGAATTCACGGATACCAGCTGCTTCTTCTTTCCACAGACCTGTATCAACATCAAGCAGGCCCTTGACGGTATCAAGATCAACATCGAGATCGTCGATGTCGATATCTTCTGCTTTCGGCTCATAACCGATTGCAGTTTCCACAGCGTCAGCATTGCCTTCGCAGCGGTTGATGATCCATTCGAGCACACGCATGTTGTCGCCGAATCCCGGCCAAATGAAGTGGCCTTCATCGTCGGTGCGGAACCAGTTAACGTTAAAGATCTTTGGAGCTTTATCGCCGAGCTTTTCGCCCATTTCGAGCCAATGCTTAAAGTAGTCACCCATGTGGTAACCGCAGAACGGCAGCATAGCCATCGGGTCGCGGCGAACAACGCCAACTGCACCGGAAGCTGCAGCAGTGGTCTCAGATGCCATGGTAGCACCTACGAACACACCATGTTCCCAGCTTCTGGATTGGTAAACCAGCGGAGCGGTTTTTGCACGGCGGCCGCCAAAGATGATAGCGGAAACCGGCACGCCCTGAGGATTGGAGAATTCAGAAGAAATGCAGGGGCAGTTGATTGCCGGAGCGGTGAAGCGGGAGTTCGGGTTCGCGCCTTTGGAACCATCGGTGCAATCCCATTTTTCGCCCTTCCAGTTGAGTGCATTCTTCGGAGGATTCTTGTCAAGACCTTCCCACCAAACAGTGTTGTTGTCCAGATCATGCACAACGTTGGTGAAGATGGTGTTCTTTTTGGTGGATTCCAAAGCGTTCGGGTTGGATTTGACGTTGGTTCCCGGTGCAACACCGAAGAAACCATTTTCCGGGTTGATTGCCCAGAGTCTGCCGTCTTCTCCGATACGCATCCAAGCGATATCGTCGCCGACTGTCCAAACCTTGTAGCCTTTTTCTGCATAGTGCTTCGGAGGAATCAACATAGCGAGGTTGGTCTTGCCGCAAGCAGACGGGAAAGCAGCGCAGACATATTTCACTTCGCCCTTCGGATTTTCCAAACCAAGGATCAGCATATGTTCTGCCATCCAGCCTTCTTGTTTCGCCTGATAAGAAGCGATACGAAGAGCAAAGCATTTTTTGCCGAGCAGAACGTTGCCGCCGTAGCCGGAGTTAATCGACCAAATGGTGTTGTCTTCCGGGAAATGAACAATATAACGATTGTCAATATCCAGCTGAGCCTTGGAATGCAGGCCGCGGACAAAGTCGTTGGAGGTGTCGCCCAGCTGATCAAATGCTTTTTGACCCATTCTGGTCATAATATCCATGTTCATAACAACATAGATCGAGTCGGTCAGCTCAACACCGACTTTGGAGAAAGGAGATCCAATCGGGCCCATGCAGTAAGGAATCACATACATGGTTCTGCCCTTCATGCAGCCGTCAAACAGCTTGCCGAGCTTATCATACATAATCTTCGGATCTTCCCAGTTGTTGGTCGGACCTGAATCCTCTTCTTTTCTGGTGCAGATAAAGGTTCTGCCTTCCACACGAGCCACATCGTTGACTGCGGTTCTATGAAGAACGCATCCCGGGAGTTTTTCCTCATTTAAGGGCTCTAATTCTCCAGTAGAAAAAGCAATTTCGCGCAGTTCTTTGAGCTGTGCTTCACTGCCGTCAAGCCAGACAACCTTGTCAGGTTTAACCAGCGCTTTCATTTCCTCAATCCAGCTGAGGACATTTTTGTTGTTGGTCATCGCGGTTTCTCCTCTCAAATAAATTATTATTTAAAGTAAAAATAAAACAATTGGTAAGAAAATTTCAAGATAATAGTTTATTTTGAACTTATTAGTCGAAATTTTTCACAAATACCATTATAATCGATAAATTCAAAAAATGCAATGGTTTTTTTGTTAAATTTAAATCAAATTTTTGCATAAAATATTTTTAGTCCTGCAAAAAAACTTTTGCCCGATTCATCGAAATCTACGCTTTATGCGCCATTACTCACACTTTTCTTTGATTTTACGTTTCGTTTTTGAATCATTTGCACGCAAGAATGCAGGAATTCATTCTTGTTTCCTGCGTTTACGTTTTAATATGGTGTTAAAATTGCGTATCGACATCTTTGGATGCAGTGGCATTTAAATTCAAACCGGCCGGTTCAAACTTCATCTGCTCATAAAAAGCCTGCGAACCAATCATCGCGGCATTATCGCCGCAAAGGGAAAGCGGCGGAACATACAGTTTATAGCCATGTTTTTGACACATTTCTTCCAGCCGGCTGCGCAATCCGCTGTTTGCGGAAACGCCGCCCGCCGCCACAATCGTCTGATAGCCAAGATCCTGCGCGGCAGCTTCCAAATGTTCCACAAGAATTTCACAGATCGTGCGCTGGAACGATGCCGCCAGCGAATCGATGTCCACCTGTTCACCCTTTTGCTTTGCATGATGCAGTAAATTGATAACTGCGGTCTTTAACCCAGAAAAGCTGAAGTCATAACGCGACCCTTCCACATGGGGCTTGGGCAGTTTATACATGTGGTCATCGCCATTTTTTGAAACTCGGTCAATCGCAATCCCGCCGGGATACGGAAATCCCATTGCGCGCGCCGATTTATCAAACGCTTCCCCAGCTGCATCGTCGCGGGTTCGTCCGATGACACGAAAATCGGTATAATCGCGCACCTCCACGATATGAGTATGCCCACCAGAGACCACCAAACACAAAAAAGGCGGTTTTAAATCCGGATGCGCCAAATAATTCGCCGCAATGTGTCCGCGAATATGATGCACCGGAATCAGCGGCTTATGCGCCGCCAGCGCCAATCCTTTCGCATAATTCACGCCGACCAACAGTGCACCGATCAATCCGGGCGCCGCGGTGACCGCTACGGCGTCCACATCTTTGAGCGTGCAGCCTGCTTCATCGAGCGCACCTTGCACGACCTGAACAATATTTTCGGTATGCCTGCGCGACGCGATTTCCGGTACAACGCCGCCATATTTCCGATGTTCTGCCACCTGCGTATTGATTACAGACGAACAAATCGTGCGCCCATCTGCGACCACCGCCGCCGCGGTTTCGTCACAGGAGCTTTCAATTGCCAATATTTTCATATCTTTCCCTCGCCATCCCGCCGGATTTGCTCCGGCCGTATCGAAAAATGCATAAATTTGGTCATCAGCACGGCGTCCTCTGTCGGGTTCGCATAAAACTGTCTGCGCCGCCCGACTTCGCCGAATCCTAACGTTTTATAAAGAGCGATTGCGGCAGTATTTCCCTGACGCACTTCCAGCGTAAGAAACCCAAGCTTATTGGTTTTCGCATACTCCAAAAGCCGCTCCATCAGTGCGGCTGCAACGCCGCGCCGGCGAAAATCCCGGTCAACCGCAATGTTAAAAAGATACCCTTCGTCCAAAACACGATGCATCCCCACATAACCTGCTAGCTTATCTTCTTCCCGTGCTACATAAAAAACAGAATTCGGATTTTGCATTTCCGCCTCTAGCACCTGACTGCTCCACGGCTGGGAAAAACACTGCATTTCCAGTTTTGCAACTGCCGGGATATCCTCGTTTTTCATTGCTGTTATCGTCATCTCGCCCACCTAACATTATTTGGCTTCCAGCCAGTTTTCGCCCATGTTGACATCCGCCTCCAGCGGTACTTTCAAAGAAATTGCGTGTTCCATCTCTTCCTGCAGAATGATAGAAGCAATTGCCAGTTCTTCCTCCGGCGCCTCCACCAGCAGTTCATCGTGTACCTGTAAAATCAGTTTTGCTTTCAGCTGTTCTTTTTTCAGCCGTTGGAACACACGCACCATCGCGATTTTGATGATGTCCGCGGCGGTTCCCTGAATCGGGGTATTGCGCGCGACCCGCTCGCCGAATGCCTGCGTAATCTTGTTGGACGCGGCAAGCTCCGGCAGATAGCGGCGGCGGCCGAATTTGGTCGTCACATAGCCATCTTTGCGCGCCTGCTTGATGGTATCCTCCATATAGCGTTTGACGCCTGCATAATGCGCCAAATAACTTTTAATATAGCTGTCCGCCTCCGAAACGGAAACGCCGATGTCCTGCGACAGCGAAAACGCGCCGATACCGTAAACAATCCCGAAGTTGACCGCTTTTGCACGCGAACGCATGAGCGGCGTCACCATCAGTTCCGGCATGTCAAACACTTGAGCCGCCGTCGTAGTATGAATATCTTCCCCACTGCGGAACGCATCAATCATATTTTTATCGTCTGCCAAATCCGCCAGCACCCGCAGTTCAATCTGCGAATAGTCGGCATCCAGCAGCTTCCAGCCGGGGCGCGCTCGGAAAAAGCGTCTCAGCTGACTGCCCTCTTTGGTGCGGATGGGAATATTCTGCAGATTAGGTTCGGTGGAGCTGATGCGGCCTGTCCGCGTTTCGGTCTGCTGAAAGGTTGAGCGAACCCGTCCGTCCGAATCCACCACTTTTAAGAGTCCATCCACATAGGTGGATTTTAGTTTTGCCAGCTTGCGGTATTCCAAAATGGATTCGATGATTGGGTGTTTGCCGCGCAGAGATTCCAAAACCTCTGCATTGGTGGAATATCCGCTTTTGGTTTTCTTTTTCGCCGGAAGCTGTAACTTGACAAACAGCACTTCGCTGAGCTGTTTCGGCGAATTGATGTTAAATTCATACCCCGCCATCTGATAGATGTCTGTATGCAATTGCTCCAAACGCTTGTCCAAATCGCGTCCGTATTCCTCCAATGCGTTGGTATCCAGCGCAAACCCTTCATATTCCATCGACGCAAGCACATTTGCAAGCGGCAGTTCAATGTCGTGAAGCAGATGATCCTGCTTTGCCTGTTTAATCTGCTCGTCCAGTTTCTCAAACATCGGGGTCAACAGCGCTCCCCGCGCCGCAATATCCTCAAACTGTTCGGGAATTTCTCCGTCCAGCGCACAGGGCGCGACTTCGTACTGCGTGGAAAGCTGTTCCAATTCATAAGAAGAACTGGTGGGGCTGAGTAGATAAGCGGCTAGTTCGCCATCAAATATTACACTCTGTATTTTTATATCGTTTTTATACCCGTATTTATAAATCGGCTTACTGCTCCAAACGCGCAGAGCGACATCGGATTCAATCAGACGGCGTGCCGCCGCGCCATCCAAAAGTAAAAGCTGGTCATCGGATACCGCCGCCGCACACAAAAGCTCACCTTTGTCGGAAAACTCGCAGATCAGGTCGGCTTGTTTCCCTGTGTGTTGTTCCGGGTTGGATTCGTCCGTCACAATCTGCAGATGTCGAGCGGCAGGCTGAGCGGTCTGCGCCAAGATTTCCTGCGTACCCTGCACCGTAATGCCCCATTTTTCCTGCATTTTAAACATTTCAAACCGAGCAAACAAATTCGCGGCCGTCTGCTGATCCACAGGTTTGGGCAGATAGTGATCGAATGCAGTATCAATCGGCACATCACAGCAGATGCGCCCAAGATCACGGCTGATATAAGCCATTTCTTTTCCTTTTTGCAGTTTTGTGCGTACACCCGGTTTAATGTCAAGAGTGTCGAGCTGTTCATAGATCGTATCCAAATCATGGAATCGCGTAATCAAATCGGTTGCCGTTTTTTCGCCTACGCCCGCTACACCGGGTATATTGTCCGACGCATCGCCCATAAGCGCCTTGATATCGATGAGTTCTTTCGGTGTGACCTTGTATTTTTCTTTCACCGCATCCACATCATAAAGCATGGAGGTGGGCTGTCCTCTTTTCGTGGTTGCAAGACGTACGCTGACCGAACCGCCCACCAATTGCAGGCTGTCGCGGTCTCCGGTTGCGATGACGCATTCATTGCCCGAATCCTTCGAGGCTTTTGCCAAAGTTCCAAGAATATCGTCCGCCTCGTAACCCTCACAGGTCACGATTTGATACCCAAGCGCGGTCAGAATCTCTTTGAGCGGTTCAAGCTGAGACGCCAGTTCATCCGGCATTCCCTTGCGCTGTGCCTTATAGCCGTCAAACATAGTATGGCGGAACGTCGGCGCACGCAGGTCAAACGCACAGGCAACCGCATCCGGTTCAGTCTCATCCAGCAATTTTCGAAAAATGCTTAAAAATCCATAGATTCCATTCGTGAACTCGCCGTCCTTGGTGGTCAGGGTTTTGATCCCGTAAAATGCGCGGTTCAGAATACTGTTGCCGTCAATTGCCAGAAGTTTCATGTCGATCTCCTATCTAAAATCTATTCCTATCTCTTACCTATCTAAAATTACATATATAAAAAATATTATAACACATCTGCATACCGTTGTGTTATCAATTCCACCCAAAATGAACGATCGGTTCTCATACCATTCCTAAATTTGTAGGATCTGCGGTTATTATATCACAAATGATTGCCTTACAATCAATTTTCTGTTAGTATATAGTGAGCAATTTTTGAATTTTATTGGAGGGGCCCATGAAGCTGGGAAAACTTGAAATCCCCCGCACAGCCGCGCTGGCGCCTATGGCAGGCGTCACCGACCGTGCTTTCCGTGAAGTCTGTAAACAGTTTGGAGCGGCTTATTTGGTCGGCGAAATGGCATCCGCAAAAGGCATGCACTTTTCAGACCGAAAGACCGCATCTCTGCTGAGCGTTTCCGATCAGGAACGCCCCATCGCCGTTCAGCTGTTCGGCGACGAACCGGACATCGTTGCCGAATGTCATTGATTTAAATATGGGGTGTCCCGCGCCCAAAATTGCCGGAAACGGCGGCGGCGCGGCATTAATGAAACAGCCCATTCTTGCCGGCAAGGTCACCGAAGCGGTCGTCAAAGCGGTTGATATTCCGGTAACCGTTAAATTCCGCAAAGGCTGGGACGACGAATCCGTCAATGCCGTAGAGTTCGCCCGCATCATGGAGCAAAGCGGTGCGGCCGCGCTTACCGTGCATGGGCGCACCCGTCAGCAGTACTATCAGCCGCCGGTGGATTTGGATATTATCGCCGCCGTCAAACAAGCCGTTTCCATTCCTGTCATTGGCAACGGGGACTGCGTTGATATCCAGTCAGTAGAAAACATGTATGATTATACAAAGTGTGATTTGGTGATGATCGGGCGCGGAGCATTGGGCTGTCCATGGCTGTTTGCTCAGATTCAATCTTATTTGTTGGATGAAATCATTCTTCCGCCGCCAAGTCTTTCCAAAAAAATGGAAGTGATGCTTCATCATTTTCATCTTGTCTGTAAATACAAAGGAGAACGCCAAGGAATGCGCGAAGTTCGCAAACACGCCGCTTGGTACATGAAAGGGATGCGGGGTGCACCTGCGTTTCGTAAACAGGGCGGCCTGCTCTGCACCTATGCCGATGCGGAAAAGCTTGCCGCGGATGTTCTCGCCGCAAACCCAGAACAATGTTGATTTTGAATGTTGATATTGGAGGTTAAAAAACCCATGCGTCCACGTAAAAAACCCAATCTAATGCCGCGTTTGAACCGCTGTGCTCCTGTCATTCTTTCCATTCCGCAGGAACCGGAAGAGCTTGCCGCTCTCAAAGGACATATCCGCAATGTTTTCCCCAATCCATCCGCACCTCTGCATTTGGAAGTCGGATGCGGCAAGGGGCAGTTTGTCTGCGAATTGGCTACCCGCAACCCGGACATCAATTTTCTTGCGATTGAGCGGGAACGAAATGTTGCGGTCGTCGCCGCGGAACACGCCTTGCGCAGGAATATAAAAAATGTGCGCTTTGTGCTCTGCGATGCGGATTTCCTACCGGAATTGATTGAGGAAGGCGAACTCTCGCAGATCTACATCAATTTTTGTGATCCATGGCACAAAAATCGCCAATTTAAACGCCGCCTAACCTACCGTGTACGGCTGGAAATGTTCCAATCGCTGTTAAATCAAGACGGAGAATTGTGGTTTAAAACGGATAATTACAACCTGTTCCATTTTTCCGTTGCGGAATTTGAAGCGGTCATGCCGCCTTATTTCGTCACGCGGGATCTGCACAACAGCGAATATGCGGAGGATAACATCATCACCGAATATGAGGCGTATTTTTCGGGGCTTGGACAGCCGATCTATTCCATTCGGGCAAAAAAGCCGGCCGCATCAAACGGCTGACACATTTATAAAGACGGGCGCGGGGAAATCCCCGCGCCCGTTTCTGTATTTTTTATTTTTTGGCTGTAATCGAGCCCGACCCCTTTTGCAGAGCAATCATACCGGTACGCGCCAGCTCCGAGATTCCGTAAGATGACAGCATCTCCAACAGCAGATTACAGCGTTCCGGGCGGTCACACATTTCCACCGTCAGGGTGGTGTGAGAAAGATCAACAATTTTTGCTTTCATGATTTGGCAGATATCGATGATTTCCCCGCGGTTTTGCTGAGAGGCGCCGACTTTGATGAGCACCAGTTCGCGCCTGGTAGAGGTGTCCATTTCCAGCGTCTTGACTTTAATGACATCGATTTGCTTATTGAGCTGTTTTTCAACCTGTTCGATCATGCGTTCATCGCCGCTGACCACAATCGTCATGCGGGAAACCGTTTTGTCCTCTGTCTCGCCCACCGCCAAA
>CALLQM010000379.1 GCA_938014855.1 uncultured Clostridia bacterium
TCGGCAGGCTTCTGTGTTGTTTAAAATAGGAGCAGGAGGCGTACGATGAATTACTGCGCACCACACCGCGTCAGGGCGCGATTGTCCGGACGCAGGACGGCAAAGGAACGGTAGCGGAAGTAAACCTGCTTACCGGTATGCTGAAAGTTGTCCCCGACAAAGATCAGGCGGCAACCAAGTATTATAATAAGTCGGAAGTGAAGGTTTTGCGTGACAACCAAAACCGCAGCGATTCATCCCATTCACAGTCGAAAAAAAGCGAAAACGAATAGCATTTATGGGACTTTATTAAGAAAGTTTGTCTTGTATTTTTTGTCATATATGGTATAATAACAGGCGGTTATTATACCATACTTTTTCATATGATATGCAGTCAGCTGCATATGATATAGCTTGCCGTCAGGCCGGCGGCGAGTAAAATACATACTTTTATTACGGAGGTGTTCCCCTATGGCATATGTTATTCATGATGACTGCATCTCTTGCGGTAACTGCAAAGAGACCTGCCCGGTAGGCGCGATTTCTGAGGGCGACAGCAAGTATGAAATTGATCCTGCTGTTTGCATCGATTGTGGCGCTTGCGCTGCTGATTGCCCTGTTGAAGCAATTAAACCCGAATAATGTTTCGATTATGGGAATCAAAGCCTTCGCTGTATGCGGGGGCTTTCTCTTTATCTAAACGGCCATTCTTACCGTTAAGGAGCACCTTATGTTTGATTATACATTCGAGCCGCTGGGTGAGCGGCTGAAAATTTGTGTCACGCCCGATCATAAATTCGGTACCGATGCGTTTTTGCTTTCGGATTTCGCTTCGCCGCGCCGGCGCGATGTTGCCTGCGATTTGGGAACAGGATGCGGGATTATCCCGATTCTTTGGTTTCGAAAAGAGGAAACTTCCCCCAAATTGGCGTATGCCGTTGAAATCCAAAACAAAGCGGCCGAACAGCTGGACATCACAATGCGGGAGGGCGGACTTCCGCAGGGGCGGCTGGTTCCGATTCATGCCGATCTGCGCAATCTGCAGGGCAGGCTTGCGGCAGGATCGATGGATGTGGTAACCTGCAACCCGCCGTATAAAATTGCCGGAAGCGGCATTATGAGCGAGACCGATGCCGACCAAATCGCCCGCCACGAAACCATGTGTTCAATTGAGGATGTCTGCGCGGCGGCGCGTTATCTGCTCAAATTCGGGGGCAGACTGTGTATATGCCAGCGCCCGGAACGGCTTGCCGATGTCATCTGCGCGATGCGGCGCGAAAAATTGGAACCCAAGCGGCTTCGATTTGTCCAACAGCGCCCAAATACTCCTCCGTGGCTTTTTTTGCTGGAGGCAAGGCTTGGCGGAAAACCGTTTATGCAGGTGGATGCGCCGCTGATTATTGAAGGCGAAGGCGGATTTTCGCAGGAACTTTTGCGCATCTATCAAAAAGAACACAATCTGTAAGGAGGCACCATGGGAAAATTATTTGTCGTCGGCACACCGATTGGAAATCTCGGCGATTTGTCGGCACGTGCCGTTCAGACATTGCAGGACTGCGATTTTGTCGCCGCGGAAGATACGCGCGTTTCGCTCAAACTGCTTAATCATTTCGGTATCAAAAAGCCGATGGTCAGCTACTATGAGCATAATCTGCGCGAACGCGGCGAGCAGATTTTGCAGCGAATCGAATCGGGCGAAACCTGCGCCGTCATCACCGATGCGGGCATGCCGTGTATTTCCGACCCGGGCGAAGATCTTGTACGTCTCTGCGCCGAACGCGGGGTAGAAGTTGTGGTTGTTCCGGGGCCGAGCGCGGTGATCTCTGCTTTGGCAGTCTCCGGGCTGACGACCAGTCGATTTGCGTTTGAAGGCTTTTTGAGCGTCAAGCGCACCAGCCGGTTTGAGCATTTAGAGCAGGTAAAACGCGATACCCGCACCCTGATTTTTTACGAAGCGCCGCATAAATTACTTTCCACACTAACTGATATGCTTGCCGTGTTTGGAGACCGTAAAATCTCGCTTGCACGGGAACTAACCAAAATCCATGAAGAAGTGCGCCGCACTACGCTTTCCAAAGCGGTGGAATGGTATACCGAACATTCGCCAAGAGGGGAATTTGTATTGGTCATTGAAGGCGCCTCTGCCAAAGAAGAAGAGCCGCCTACACTGGAAGAAGCGGTGGAAATGGTCAAAACGCTGGCGGATAAAGGCTTGTCCCTGTCCGATGCGGCGCGCGATGTTGCGCGGCAGACCGGATATAAAAAAGGGCAGCTTTATAAAGCCGCCCTTGGTCGGGATGTGTAACGTGAACTTTGGTGTTAAAGAAGAAGATAGCCTAGCGCAAGCAAAAGAGGATAGTCGGCTTTTTCGTTATAAAGCAGGTACATGAGTCCCATAATCAGCAGGGATTCGCTGTCCAGATTGAGGTTGCTGAGCAGTCCGCCCTTCGGCTTTGAGTCGTTATTTGCCTGCAGATTGGACGGCTGCTGCTGAGAAACAGTCGCTGTGTCAGGTGGCTGATCCACCACTTTTGATTCCGCCTCAGCAATTGGAATTTTGTGATATTCGCCGATCGTCGGTTCGGGCTCGTAATCGTAATAGCCCATTTGCTGCGCGCGTTCCTGCATTTCATGAACACGCTGGACGGCTTCCTGCTGCATGCGCATGATATCATCTTCCGTATAGGTTTTGGTGCTGTTCCACCGCATCATCGTCTGCCGCCTCCAAACAGATTATTGAGATTTCCCAGCAGGCCGCTGTCACGCAGGGCAGGCCATGCACGCAGAACTTGCATGATACGGATCGCATCGTCTACACGAGTAGCGCGTGCCGCAGAAAAGTGCGGTTTAAGTGAACGCATCAACTCTACATTTTTGTCATTTTTGTTATTGAATGCCGAAATGACTTGTGTAATTTTTGCGACAGCTCCGGGATCCATCGACGAACTGCCGGAAGAGGATTCCGCATTTCCATCATTTCCTCCGCGTGCATTTGAAAAGTTCTGAAGAATGGAGGCAATGGAAGCCGGATCGATCCTGTTGCTGCCATTTGTGTTCGAATTGGAATTGGGATTGTTTTGGCCGGAATTTGTACCTGCATGTTCGCCGCCATTGCCGCTGTTGGTGTTGGTGCTGGTTTGCGCTGTTTGTGTTTGTGCATTGCCGGAGTCCTGATTGCTTTCGGAACTTCCGGAGTCCTGATTGCTTTCAGAACTTCCGGTGTCCTCATTGCTTTGGGAGCTTCCGGAATCCTGATTGCTTTCGGAACTTGGGGAATCTGTGCTGTTGGAACCGGCGGTTTGCTGTGCAGGCTGAGAAGATGCAGGCGGATTTCCGCCCGGATTCATCCCCAACGATTCCGCGACGGCTCGAAGCTGAGCCATTTTTTCCGGATCGTTCAAAATCGCTCCCAGCGTTGAATTTAAATCATCCATTGTTATCCCTCCATTGCCGGGTTTACTTATTACCTGTCAAATTTTTAATCAGTGCCTGCAGTTTGGGGTTTTCCATTAGCTGTTGAATCGCTTTTGGATTGTTCATTAGATTTTGCATTTGTGCTTTTTGGTTGGAATTAAGATTATTTAAAATTCCATCCATTTGACCGCTTTCCATCTGTTGCTTGAGATCGTTTGGGTCAATGCCCATTTTTTTGCCTGCGAGTTTAACAAGTGAATCCAACTGATTTTGCGAAAGATTGAAATCTTGATTCAAGTTCTTCACCGCCTGTTTTCATTCATTTCATTGTATGATATATTAATAGCAGATATTCTTTGTAGTGTGACAGCCAAATTGTCAAATTCAAGCCGAAAGGTTCCAAATTCAATGCGTTTGATTGTAACATCCGACACCCACAGGGATTTTTATGCCCTACATACTTTGGTGGAAAAACACCACCGCACAGCCGATCTGTTCCTTCATCTTGGCGACGGCGCCGATGAACTCGAGCAGGTGAAGGATATATATCCCGAATGTAAATTTCTCAGCGTGCGTGGAAACTGCGATTTTGCAGTAAATTCCTCATTAGTCGGCAGCTTTTCCTGTGGGGATGCGAAAATATTTTATACACACGGTCATATTTACAATGTTAAATACGAACTGGAAAGTTTATACCGTGCCGGTAAGGAGATTGAGGCGAATGTGATCCTGTTTGGGCACACCCATGTGCCGATGGTGGATTACCGCGATGGGGTACATATCCTGAACCCGGGAAGTCTTGGCATGCCGCGCGGAGAAAAACCAACGTATGGCGTGGTGGATATCACCGACCAAGGCATTGTCTGCTTTATTAATGAATTGGATCTATTCTAAAAAAAGAAGGGGACGCCTGATGGCGTCCCCTTCTTTATGGTTAAAATTATTCTTTTTCCAATCCGATTTTACGGGAAAGATCATGCGCGACCTTGTTGTCGCAGACCACAAGAATTTTATCATTCCGAAAAATCTGCGTATTACCACGTGGAATGATCATGCGTCCATCGCGTGTAATGGAAACGATAATGGATTCCTGCGGAAGCCGCAGTTCCGAAAGACGAACGCCGTGCAGTTTGTAATTTTCCGGCATTTGCAGTTCACAAAGCGAAGTTTCGCCGCGGTTGAGCGACATAATCTGCTTGATTGAGGAGATATCCACTTCACGCTCGATTAAACGCGCGAGGTTGTCCGTGGAGGAGACCGGAATATCCACGCCCAGCTGTTTCATAACCGCCGCATTTTTGGGATTGTTGATTCTTGAAACGGTGCGCCGAACATGGAACATCTGCTTTGCCAGCTGGCAGGCGATCAAATTATCCTGGTCACGTCCGGTAACAGCAATCAGCGCGCTAGCGTCGCTCGCTCCCGCGCTTTCTAAAATATCAATCGTGCTTCCGTCTCCGCAGATGACCGGTACATCCAGCTCGTTTGCGGCGTGGACACAATTGGCGCGCAGTTTTTCGATCAAATGCGGCTCATGCCCATGCTCCAGGAGGGTTTTGGTCAGATAAAAGCCGACTTTTCCTCCGCCTACTACAATCACTTTCATGTCTATTCGCTCCCTTCGCTAGTCGACCACTCTTGCCATCAGCAGGCGGTCTTCTGCTTTCAGCGGGTCATTCAGTCCCGGATGTGCAAGGATTAAATTGCCGTCCGGATGCAGGATACCGAACAAAATCTTTTTCGAAGAAGATTCCGTAATCAGCTGGGAAATGGGTTGTCCAATCTGCTTGGGCGATGGGCTGATTACTTCAAACGAAACGGTCGCCGAATCTAAATAAAGGTTTTTGATTTTGTTGTGTCCGGTCAGCATCGAATAGATGGCATCTACCGAAAGGTTGGTCGGGCAGACGGTATGCAGTCCGAACTGCGTAAATACGTTGCTGCGCCGCGGGTCATAAATGCGGGCAAGCACACGGTCAACATGATATACTTGGCTGGCGATTTGGCAGACCATGACATTCATATTATCGTCCGTGGTCACGGCGGCAAGGGCGTCACATCCGGAAATACCTGCTCGTTTGAGGATTTCCTGATCGATGGGGACACCGGTTACCGTATATCCAGAAAAATCATCCGCCAAATTGGAAAACTGCGACGGGTCGGGATCAATAACAGCGACATCATGCCCCATTTTGGAGAGCACATTGGAGAGCTTTGATCCGACTTTGCCGCAGCCAACTACCAGAATGTTCATAGATTTTTCCTCATTTCACTCAAGATACAGTTATAGTATACACGATTTTTGTGCGGAAGAAAAGAAATTCCCGTCCTTTTTATCGTTTCTTGTTTCGCGAAACCAGATTCTATGTTATACTGGAAAACGTGACAAAACAAAACCTTGTTTTTTGTAACTTTAGATAGATGGAGGAACTATGATTACAGTATCCAATGTAAGCCTGATGTTCGGCGGAACAAAACTATTTGCGAACGCAGATCTAAAATTCACCCCCGGCAACTGCTATGGAGTGATTGGCGCCAACGGTGCGGGAAAATCCACTTTTCTGCGCATCCTTTCCGGCGAACTCGACCCAACAACCGGGGAAGTGGTCATCCCGAAAGAATGCCGCATGTCGGTTCTCAAACAGGATCAATTCCAGTATGATGAATTTCGCGCACTCGATGCTGTCATCATGGGAAACACCCGACTTTGGGAAGTGATGAAAGAAAAAGACGCGCTCTATGAAAAACCCGACTTTTCAGACGAGGACGGGGAACGCGCGGCGGAACTAGAAGGCGAATTTGCGGAAATGAACGGCTGGGACGCCGAAACCGATGCCGCGCGCCTTTTGCAGGGATTGGGATTGACGCCCGAGCAAAACGAACTCTGCATGAAAGACCTAAAAGGTGGAGAAAAGGTCAAAGTTTTGCTGGCACAAGCGCTGTTCGGTCAGCCGGACATCCTGCTTTTGGACGAGCCGACCAACAACCTTGATATGAAATCGATCAGCTGGCTGGAAGATTTTCTGCTTGAGTTCCAAGGCACATTGATTGTGGTTTCGCATGACCGTCATTTTCTCAATACCATTTGTACGCATATTGTCGACATCGACTTCAATCAGGTGCGCATGTATGTGGGCAACTATGATTTTTGGTATGAATCAAGCAAAGTGATGCAGCAGATTATGAAAGATCAAACCCGCAAACGTGAAGACCAAATCAAAGATCTGCAGGCATTTATATCGCGCTTTTCGGCGAACAAATCCAAATCCAAACAGGCGACCAGCCGCAGAAAGCTGCTGGAAAAGCTGACGGTGGATGAAATGCCGGCTTCGTCCCGCCGCTATCCGTGGGTTGGATTCAAACCCGACCGTGAAGTTGGTAAGGAAATTTTGGAAGTGCACGATATTTCCAAAACCATCGATGGCGTCAAAGTACTGGACGGTGTGTCGTTCCGCGTGAACAAGAACGATAAAATCGCGTTTGTTGGAGAAAATGAACAGGCGCAGACGGCGTTGTTCCGCATTCTTGCGGGAGAATTGGAACCGGATGAGGGAAGCTTTAAGTGGGGAACCACCGCATCAAACAGCTATTTTCCAAAGGATAACAGCGCTTACTTTAACGACAATGATCTGACCATGCTCCAATGGTTTGCGCAGTATTCCCCCGATGATACCGAAACGTTTATGCGCGGATTTCTCGGACGCATGCTGTTTTCCGGCGATGACGTTTATAAATCGGTGAAAGTGCTCAGCGGTGGAGAAAAGGTGCGCTGTATGCTTTCCCGCATGATGCTCTCGGGCGCGAATGTTCTCATGCTCGACCAGCCGACCAACCATTTGGATTTGGAATCCATCACCGCGATCAATAACGGACTGATTGATTTTCCGGGAAATGTGCTGTTTTCTTCCCAGGATCACCAGTTCATTCAAACAATTGCAAACCGCATCATTGAAATCAAAATGGACGGAACCATACTCGATAAATCCGTGGAATTCGATGACTTCTTGGAATGGAAAAATTCGCTCAAACTCTAATCGATACAAAAAAGCCCGCCAAACGGCGGGCTTTTTTTGATGCGTTATTACATTAATTTTTCGAGTCTTGTGCGGATTTCTTTAATAA
>CALLQM010000380.1 GCA_938014855.1 uncultured Clostridia bacterium
GCTTCCAAGATATGCAGGGTAGCCTTCTTCACCGGGCATTTCTTCCAGACGGCCGGACATTTCACGCAAAGCCTCAGCCCAGCGGGAAGTGGAGTCCGCCATCAATGCGACCGAGAAGCCCATGTCACGGAAATATTCCGCGATGGTAATACCGGTGTAAATGGAAGCCTCACGTGCCGCAACCGGCATATCCGATGTGTTTGCGATCAAAACCGTACGTTCCATCAAAGAACGACCGGTTTTCGGGTCTTTCAGTTCAGGAAACTCGTTTAGAACGTCGGTCATTTCGTTGCCGCGCTCACCACAGCCGATATAAACTACGATATCCGCTTCAGCCCATTTTGCAAGCTGATGCTGAACAACAGTTTTACCAGAGCCGAACGGTCCCGGTACGGCCGCGACACCGCCCTTTGCAATCGGGAACAGCGTATCGATGACGCGCTGACCGGTGATAAGCGGGCGATCGGGGGATAGTTTTTGTTTATATGGACGGCCCATACGAACCGGCCATTTCTGCATCATAGTGACTTCACGTTCATCTCCATTGGCAGTCTTGATGACCGCAATGGTTTCCGTAACGTTGTAATCACCTTCACTGATGGATTTAATTTCACCAATTACACCAAATGGCACCATGATTTTTTGTGTTACAACTTCGGTTTCTTTAACCGTACCGATAACATCTCCGGCGCAAACAGCATCTCCTGCTTTCAGCGTAGGAACAAAGTGCCATTTTTTCTCATGATCTAGAGAAGGCACTTCAACGCCTCGTTCAAGAGAGTTACCGATTTTTGCCATAATATCTTCCAGCGGACGCTGGATTCCGTCATAAATGTTCGAAATCAGACCAGGTCCAAGCTCAACGCTCATTGGAACGCCGGTTGATTCCACAGGCTCACCAGGTCCGAGACCGGAGGTCTCCTCATATACCTGAATGGAAGCCTGATCGCCGTGGATCTCGATAATTTCACCGATAAGGCGCTGATCACTAACACGAACAACGTCGAACATGTTGGCGTCACGCATACCTTCGGCGATGACCAACGGACCGGCGACTTTTTTTATCGTACCTTTACTCATTTTTTGTACTCACCTGCTTCACTTTAGTTGCCGTTGAAGATGATATCGGAGCCAACTGCCTGCTCCACGGATTTTTTCACATTCCGGATTCCCATCCCGGTATTGCCTGAAACACCGGGAATTGGAATGATTGCGGGAAGGCGCTGCTCACGATAATTGTCGATTTCGGTTTCCAAAACCTCTGAAAGCGCCTCTGTAATATAGATGACAGCATATTCGTTTTCCGCAATGCGGCGAAGCAATTTTGCCGCTTCTGCCGGCTCGGTGACAGGAAATGTATCCAGCCCGAGCGCTGCGAAGCCGTAGATGCTGTCGCGATCTCCCATGACTGCTACTTTATACATACATTTCCCTTACCCTTTCTCTGATCGAAGCATCCGGCAATCCATTGAGTTTACCGGAAAGGATGATTCGAACAGTTTTGATCTCGTTTTCCCGTGCCAGAATATAAGCTGCAAGCGGCCCGATGCCGAAAGAGATATATTGTTGAGGACGGATATCACGGATCATTAAGTTATCGCACCAACGTTCAAACACAGAGGGCGACTGTTCCAGTGCGTTTACAGCTTCTGCATAATTTGTACCGGACAGATAATCACAAATCGCTTCGATGCCTTCCACAGCGGCATGTGCAAGTCTGGTTACATTGAGAGTATCACATTCTGCAAGCGCACGTTTCACAAATTCAAGCGGTTTTCCGGTGCGGCAGCAGCGAACAGCGGTTTTGATATCCGCCGCTGCAACTGTCAATTCCGCATACTTTTCAATCAGATCATTTTCTGAAGCTTTACCGGCGGCATAAATCGCTTCCAGTGCGGCTTTGTCAATTATGATGTCACAAAGCTGACCGTCTTGTGTTTGGGAAAGCGCCTCGTAAGCCTCTTGGGCAGGTGCGCGCATTCCTGCGGGCAGCAAATAAAAATCATGTTCACTGACCATTTTATACAGCTCTTTGGCTGGAATGGTTCCAAATGAGAAATAAAGCCCAAAGTCCTCTGAGCCGGTGCATACCTGTTTAATGGCGGCTTTGAGGTTATGATAGTCGTTGGCGTAAAGAAATACGTCAAATACAGACAGATCGGGAACCAATTCGCCCATCAGATCCCAGGTCTTTTGGCGTTCGTGAGCCAAAAGCTGCTCGGCACTGATTTGGCTGTCTCCATTGCCCCAGCCTTTATCCTCCAGCAAGTGCATGCATTCTTGATAGCTTTTTGCGGACAACAGCTGTTCAATTATCTGGGCATTAAAGAGCAGCAATTCCTTTGAGCGGATGCGCGCAACCGCATAGGTGTACTGCGTATCAGACATTTAGCTAACCTCCTTTTCGCGAATTACGCGCACTTTATGAAAAAAGCAGTTCCTGCACTTTGTCCTGCAGGTTTTCCCGCGCCGCATAAAACAGCGCTTCGAATGAACAATTTTCCTCAACACCGCCGTAAATCAGTACGAAACCGCCGTCAATTTTGCGGGTCTCTTTGGAAACTGTCAATTCCGCAGGTACGGCCTCGGCAATCTTCGCAGAAAAATCTGTGGGCAGACGTTTTAGGTCGGATGCAGAGAACAGAATCTCACCGCGTTCGGGCAGTGCATATTTTTTTACCATTTTAAGAATCAAAGCAAAATATTCATCATCAGGCAGTCCATAAATCGACTTTTGGGTCGTTTCGATTACTTTCCCAATGATTTCTTGTTTGGCCTCAAGGACGGCACGGCGTATTTGGAGTGCTGCCGCAGATTTAGCGGCTGAAAGGACATTGTCTGCGTCCGTTTTGGACTGTGCTTCAATTGAAGCAATTTGCGCGGTCCCTTCCTCCTTGGCTTTTTGAATGATATCTGCCGCCTCGGCGTTGGCCTGAGCAATTACAGCGTCCGCTGCCTGCTGCGCTTCGCTTTGAATCTGCTGTACAATTTTTTCTAGTCCTGTCATAGCAGAATTCTCCTAACTTTCATCAGTACGGAACGCTCCGCCGATATTAGATATTGATGTTGCCGACACCCATGATCGACAGCAGGGAAATAAGAAGTGCAAGGATTGCATATGTTTCAACCATTGCCGGGAAAATCATTGCTTTACCGAACTGATCCGGTTTTTTAGCAACAAGTCCGATACAGGAAACTGCAGCTTTGCCCTGATATTTTGCAGAAACAAGACCTGCAATTGCCATAGGCAGGCAAGCACAGAAATACATGATGCCTTTTGCCAACGTGATCTCTTGAGGTTCACCGATAACGCCAACCTGAGACAGGCAGATAAATGCGATTAGAAGTCCGTAAATGCCCTGTGTACC
>CALLQM010000381.1 GCA_938014855.1 uncultured Clostridia bacterium
TTGGTTTGTTTTTATACCAACCCATTGTAATATTTCTGCCAATCTTGGGCATGCACATTGTAAAGATATGCTTCAGATAAAAAGAGTGCGAACAAAAAATTTCTGTTCACACTCTTTTCTATTACCAATGCATTACTTTTTTGAATCACTTTTCTTGACGGGTCGTTCCCTTTTATGGAAATACATATACAGCTGACACTTAATCATGCCGTTATAAAGCTTCCGACGTCGAACCGCTTTCCGTCCAAACACATCTTCGAATTCTTCATGCGGGCTAATAATATAATAGCTCAGCAAGTCGTTTTCCTGGAATACTTGACCCATGGTACGATAGAGTTCTTCCGCTTCCGAAACCGCAAGCATACGCTCGCCATAGGGAGGATTGGTCAAAACAATCCCCTTTTGTTCCAAATTAGGCTGAAAATCCGCAACATCCGCCTGATGCACACGAATACGCGATGCAACTCCTGCTTTGGCCGCATTCTCAATCGTTAATTGAACCGCTTGCGGATCAAGATCACTGGCATATGCCATAAATGGCGCATCTCGCCGAACTTGGTTTACCGCATCCCGACGTACATCGTTAAAAATGTTGTTTTGGAAGCAAGTCCAATTTTGCGCAGCAAATTTTCGCCGGATTCCCGGCGCAATATTCAGCGCCTTAAGTGCCGCTTCAATTACCAACGTACCGGAACCACACATTGGGTCATAAACAATCGAATCACCCCGAACGCGCGCCAAATCCACAATTCCTGCCGCAATGGTCTCTTTTATTGGAGCTTCATTTGAATTCGCACGGTAACCTCGTTTGTGCAGTCCGGGACCGGTGGTATCCAGCATCAGCGTCACGACATCCTTATAAATAGAATACTGCACCTGATACAAGATGCCGGTTTCCGCAAACAATTCTTTATGATAAACTTTTTCAAAACGCCGAACAATGGCACGTTTAATAATTCGCTGACAGTCGGACATGCTGAACAGTTTTGAATTGATTGAGGAACCTTTTACAGGAAAACGATCGTCAATTCCAATAAACGTTTCCCAAGGCAGCTCGGCAGTTTGGTCAAACAGTTCTGTAAATGTTTCAGCCTTAAAAGAACCGATAACAAGCTCCACACGTTCTGCCGTTCTAAGCCATATATTCGCTTTTGCCACCATGGAAAGGTCACCATCAAACGTGACTCGCCCGTCTGTAACGGTTATATTCTCTCCCCCGATCTTCCGAACCTCAAACGAAAGTACGCTTTCCAGTCCAAATAAGCACGGGCAAGTCAAAGTTAGTTTTTCCATTCAGCAATCCTCTTCCTTTTCACTTTATGTAGTCTTTTATTATAACATATCGGTTCTTAAAACAAAAGTTTTTGATAGATCATTCCAAGATTATTTCGCACCAATGAGCGAATATAGGCTTCGGCATATTTTGGAGATTCCGGCTCAATCGTAAAATGTAAATCTGCATTTCGACCGGTAAGTGCAGCCATATTGTCGCCCGCCGTTTGAAGCGGCATATTCCCTCCAGCAAACGATATCGACAAAATACGTTCAATTCCCGCCATTTTGAGTGGGAAAAACGGGCAGCCGTATCGCACTGTAAAATCACACAGTTTCATTTTATCCATATCTAACGGTTCCATTCCATCATAAGGGCTGACAGATGACAGCAATGCCTGCCCTTCATTCCCTGATAATGGCAGAGCTTTCAAGTTCCATGCATCCGCCTGCAAGCGGTCGGTATAAAGAATCGTAACTCCGCTGGATAAATCCACACTGCTTACTGCTAACGAATAGTCACACGGTTTTTCTAAAAGATCAGACTGTATTAGTTTTTTGTAACCTTGTTCGGGACTTTTTTGGATTTCGTGCATCCACTGATCGATCTCTGCTCGTGGAATTCCTTTTGACCACAGCATAATTGGAACCGCTGTTAAAGAAGTAACCGATATCATATCAATTGGAACCGCACAGGCACGCAGTTCATCCGCAAATACATGAGCAAACGCTGCACCTACACCACTGCCGCTTAAAGCAACACCAATTTTCATGGCAGACCCCTCCTAGGATGAAAGTTACTGCCATACTATGTTATTTTGCAAATTTTTGTTACGTTAGAGCCTGAAATTGCTCCATTACAGCCATTGCCGAACGAATCCCGTCTACTGCAGAACTCATGATTCCTCCCGCATATCCCGCTCCCTCAGCGCATGGATAGATGCCGGAAACCGTAGTCGACTGCAGGTTCTCAGCACGTAAAATACGTACCGGTGACGATGTGCGCGTTTCAATCCCCGTCAAAAGCGTATCGGGAGCCGCAAACCCATGCAGTTTTTTATCAAACGAGCGTAATCCTAATTTTAGCATATCAACAACAAAATTCGGAAACAGCTTTCCGAAATCACACGGCTGTACACCCAGCTGATAAGTTGGATGGACACGGCCAATTGTAAGACCCGGTTTACCATCCAAAAAGTGACCGACATCCTGCGCCGCTACATCCGTGGCCGGGGAGATGGAGTGTACTGAGATGAGTGGCATCAAGCGCCGCACGGCCTTCGCTGAAGGTCCCACCGCGATCAGGCACGACCTCCTGGAGTACC
>CALLQM010000382.1 GCA_938014855.1 uncultured Clostridia bacterium
CACTGATTCAGGTGAAATCAGCGGGTATCTGCGGCTCTGATATCGGAGCGTTTCGCGGAAGCAATCCGTTGGTATCCTATCCCCGCGTGATTGGACATGAAATTGCGGGTGAAGTTGTTTCGATTCCGGAAAATAAAAAAGGCATCAGAGTGGGTGACCGTGTCATTGTTGATCCTTATCTATACTGCGGCCACTGCTACCCTTGCTCGATTGGCAGAACCAACTGCTGTACATCCTTAAACGTATTGGGCGTGCATGTGGATGGCGGAATGGCTGAGCGTTTTGCGCATCCTGCCGATATGCTTGTAAAAGTTCCGGACGATATGCCGTGGGATATCATTCCAATTGCGGAACCGCTGACAATTGCTCTGCATGGTCTGCACCGCGCAAAGCTTACAAAAGGCGAACATGTTGTCATTTCCGGCGCAGGCCCGATAGGACTGCTTGCGGCTATGGCGGCTCTCGATATGGGCGCCGTACCGATTATGATTGATCCGGTCGAGGAACGTTTGGAAAAGGCGAAATCGCTGGGCGTCGCTTATACCATCAATCCAGTCAGTGAAGATGTCGTTGAGAAGATTAAAAACTATACAAACGGACGGATGGCGGAAGTCGTTATGGAAGCATCCGGCGCAAATTCCGCAGTCCGCGCGTCGCTGGATTATGTTTCCCATGCGGGTAGAGTCGTTTTCACAGGCTGGCCGAAAAAAGAAACGTCTCTCCCCACCGGTCTTATTACGAAAAAAGAAATCGATATCCGCGGAGCACGTACCAGTGCGGGTGAATTCGAGGAAGCAATCGATTTGATTTATTCCGGAAGAGTGGATGCTCGTGCAATTCTGACCAAGACTGTTCCGCTGAGCGATGCAGTTGACACGATTGCCGATATTGACAAAAACCCCGGAAATTATTTAAAAGTCAACGTAATCATGGATTAATTGCGATAAATAAAGGAGCGTTCCCAAAAGGGAACGCTCCTTATATTTTTGTAGAAAAAAGATGGAACCGGTTGTTTGGATATCAAAGCAGTCTTTAGTTGCCAATCGGTCCAAAATTATATGTCTTATTATAGGTAGGATTTTCTGAAAGAAAGCGGATAAGTACAGGTGTGTTGTCGATATTAGGATATTGCTCAAATATAAATCGGTCCGCCTGCCGCATTGCTTTTAACGCGGTTGGCATTTCTGTATAAAAAATACGATTTCGAACTGCGGGATCACCGTCTATATCTGGTCCGTCAATAAGAAACGAGCCGATTAAAAAGAGTTGGTTTTCGTTTTGTTCCCAGCTTATTTTTACATCATCATGCATGCTGGTAACTTGATCGATTGCATAATCGTCTGCGACAAATACAAAAAGTTCCGCTGTGATGTCAGAATGGGTAATTGTATATTTTCGGCCTAAAACTGGATCATAAGGCTTCATGCTGTCACGATACTGCACAAACACTTTTTGTGTGCTGAGCGCTCTCATGTTTTAACACCTTCAATCATAAAGAATAATATAGTTTATTCGGAGCCTGAACATATTATTCGATTGCTTGCAGATGTTCCTTAAAATAGAAATAAAAACGAGCCTGAATAATCAGACTCGTGTGTTTGAAATATGGATAGCATGAGAATTTGCAATTATAAGTATCGACCTATGTATTTTTCTTTCGCCTCAGCCGTATGCTGAGAGATAAAAGTGCCTTTTGCCTGCGTGTAGGCATCTCTATTATGTTCGAATTTTTTCCATAAGGAACATTTTAGCTTTTCATATTCCTTAGCCAGATTCGGATTATCATTCATATAATCTCTGAAATATAGTTCATCATGATCTCCAGCATATCTTAAATGTAAGTGAAAGACCTTTTCTGCGAACCCATTTTCAGTATATCCCTTGTTAAATGACATTCTCTCTTTTTCGGTGGACATGCAAAGATATCCATTTGCAATTAATTTTTCTTTGATTTCTACCATAACACAATTCGATGAAAGCTCAACAAGAATATCTATAATTGGTTTTGCCCAAATCTTCTTGATCGCGGTGCTTCCAATGTGACTTATTTTAACTATTTTCTTTGGCAGAAACGAATAAAGATGTCTTTCCTCAATTTCATACCAATGATCCCATTCATCGTTGTGTTCTGTCAAAATGATTGGAAATAACATCCACAATTCTTCTAAACTCATTTCTGATAATGTTTTTTCCATGGTTTCCACGCTTTCATAAATTCGTGTTTGTTTTGAAACGAATTCAATATTCCTGCACCAAGCTTAACACAAATAAAATAAAAAGTCATGTATGAGTTCAAATCCTCATACATGACTTTACAAATGAGTGCTCTGGTAATTGTAGATGCGAGCTTATTTTTATAGGGGGATTTGAACTAACACTAAAATTATGCTCATTTTCTTAGATAATAAATTAAATGCGGCATATCTATATTATTATAATGCTTCACATACTCAGATTGAATTTTCATATTTAGCTTTTCTGCAATTTTGCGTGAGGATAAATTATTAGGTCTAATTAGTTTCTTAACTACCTTTGCATTTAAATTACTAAATGCATAATCTATACTTGCTTTATCACTTTCAATACCATATCCTTTTC
>CALLQM010000383.1 GCA_938014855.1 uncultured Clostridia bacterium
GACTCTGCAATACCTCTGTTTGCTCACCATGAATGAGTTTATTGATGAATCCAGCGGCAAATGTTCATTCGATTCGGCGGATTTTATCAACCTGCTCGAAATCGCAAACCGAAACAAAACCGATTCGCAGGATGGCTACACCGAACCCGCTGAACTTCTACTCAATGATGAATCTCTGCTTTCTCTATCGTTTTTGAGTTCGGTTCAAAATTACCAGTCCGTTTCGGATTCTTTAAATGGAGATCTCAATTGTATTGGCTTCCCCTCTGCACAAGGAAGCGGTCATATCGCCGAATTCCAAAGCTCGTTTGGCATCATGGCGGATTCGGAACACAAAGACGGCGCTTGGGCATTTATAAAATCCCTTTTGGATGAAGATTTTCAGAATAAAATCGCTAAAATGGAAACACCGGTCTTACAGTCGGCATTCGATACCATGCTTTCAGAAGCACAATCCCCGGAAAATCCCAACATCAAACCGGTCTCGCAGGAAACGATCGAACAGTATCAGCAAATCATCGATTCAATTACGTACGGCAGTAATTACGATGGAGACCTAATGGGTATTATCAACGAAGAAGCGGAAACGTTCTTTGACGGACGCCGCTCTGCAAAAGAAACTGCGGAGGCAATCCAAAGCCGCGCACAGCTTTATATTTCCGAAAGCCTCGGTTAACATTATCTTTTAATGATGCAGGTTTGATACAACTGCGAAACAAAAAGGATGCACGTATTATGTACAATTGAATACATAATACGTGCATTTTCCTTTCCCCTTTCAGCCCCATTTTTGATGAAAACATACCTTATTATATATAGGGAGGAGAGAATCGGTTGAAAACCAAATTACGCATTGAAAAAATACCGCGAAACCAAACGCAGAACAGCACCCCAAAAAATAAAAAGCACCGAAAACCAGAAACTCTCTTTCTGCTGCCAAGCCTCATTGGTGTCCTTGTCTTTTTCCTGGCACCATTCGGCGTCATCTTTTATTATGCTTTAATCAACAATCCCATGCAGCATCAGTTTGTGTTTTTTGATAATTTCAAAGCACTGCTGTCAAATTCTGCATTTCGGCTTGCCGCGGTCAATACCGTTTCGTTTTCACTGGCGGCAGTACCGCTTGCCGTGATTCTATCGCTTGGGCTACCCTGCTGTCCCTCATTAATTCGTTTAAAGTCTTTCGTGAAGTGCATCTGCTGACCGGGGATTATCCTTACGAAAGCCTTTATATGTTACAGCATTTTATGAATAATACCTTTCAGTCGTTGGATTATCAAAAACTTGCATCTGCGGCAATTTTAATGGCACTGGTGATGATCGTCGTGATTGGCGGCTTGTTTGCGGTGGAGCATTTGGTCGGAAAGGATGTGGAAGGATGAAAAAACAGCCGATTCTTTCCCGCTCAATCTGTTTTCTTGCGGCTTTTGTGATTGCGGTTGTGTTTTTGTTTCCTACCGTTTTGACCATTACAAACTCTTTTATGTCAAAAGCGGAATTGTCTGCAAATTATTCGGCAGTCTTTTCTGCTCTTTCTTCCGAAAATGCATTCACATCACAGAATGTAACGCTTAAATTCATTCCGGACATGGTTTCCCTAAAACAATATGTTACCGTGTTGTTCCAAAGCCCCGACTATCTGCTAAAATTTTGGAACTCGGTCTTTTTGGTTGTCCCAATCGTAGCCGGACAAGCCGCAATCGCATCGCTGGCGGCCTATGCATTTTACCGATGCCGCGGGCGGCTGTATCAAATTTTATTTTTTGTTTATGTGATTTTGATGCTCATGCCCTATCAGGTCATGCTTGTACCAAATTATCTGGTTGCGGACTGGACAGGTCTGCTTAATACTTACTGGGCAATCATTCTGCCGGGAATTTTTGCTCCGTTTTCGGTGTTTCTGCTGACAAAATTTATGCGGCGCATTCCGGAAGCGCTGATTGAAGCCGCAAGAATTGACGGCGCCAGCGAATGGACGATTTTTACACGCATCTGCATGCCGCAATGCCGCAGTGCACTTTATTCCGTCGCAATCTTGGCGTTTCTTGATTATTGGAATATGGTGGAACAGCCACTCGTTTTGCTGTCGGATGCATCCAAATTCCCCCTATCCGTATATCTTTCCACAATTAATGCCGATGAAATCGGCTTGGCTTTCGCGGTTGCCGCTATCTACATGATTCCGCCCCTGCTTCTATTTTTGCACGGCGAAGAATATTTGATAGAGGGCATCACACATTCCGGTTCCGTAAAAGGTTAATGATCAGGAGGCAAATCATGACAGACGAAAAAATCTTAAAAAGAGGCTGGGTCAAAAAAGCGGCGCTGATCTTTTTCGCGTTCATGCTGATTCTGACCTTCTTTTCCAATACGATTCTGAATTATTCACTGCCGCAGGTTTCGGTCAAACGAGTCGAATCGGGCAAAATCGTGACCGCAATCCGAGGTTCCGGCACAGCCGAGGCGGTCAGCCGCTATGAAATCATGCTGGAACAGACGCGAAAGATCAAGAACGTGATGGTTCAGCCGGGCGATTCCGTAAAAGCCAGAGACGTTTTGTTCCAGTTGGAGGACGAAGAAAGTGATGAACTCAAGGCGGCTTTGGATACGTTGGATGATTTAAAACTGCAGTATCAAAAATTTCTTATTCAATCCGTTCCGGAAGATTACACAAAAGAAAACCGTGAAATCGACCGAGCCAAGAAAGCACTGGAAGAAGCGGCGGAAACGAAAGAGGACAATCGCGTTTCTCGGCGCGAAGTCCAAAGTGCAGAATCTTCTTTGGAACATAGGAAAGAGGAAATTGCCGACCTGACCGCTGAAATTGCCGACTTGGAGCGGGAACGCAGTGACTATGCAGGCGCGAGTGCTGATTCATTGTTATCGCTAAAACGTCAAATCGAGGACAAGCAGTACGAAATCGAACATGCATCCGAAGATGCGGATTTACAGCGTCTTCAGCTGGAACTTCAGCGGCTGGAAAGCGATTACCAAACCATGCAGAAAAATAACGAGTCCTACAACCGAATCAGCCAAAAGATTCGGGATGCACAGGAAGATCTCGATGACGAAAATAAATCCATAGAGCGAACACAGCAGCGCTATGAGCGTTTATCGGAAAAACGGCAGAACTGGGAATCATCGGATGATGAAGTATCACAATACGAAAACACATTGGAAGATCTCATTTATTCTTTGCAGGAAGCAAAAGAC
>CALLQM010000384.1 GCA_938014855.1 uncultured Clostridia bacterium
AACGATCTATCGTTTCTTTATCAAGGAAGGTCTTGGTGAATATGATTTGTCATCTCTGCATTATTCTACAACCGCTGGAGAGGCACTCAATCCGGAAGTTTATAACCGTTGGAAAGAATATACCGGACTGAAACTGATGGAGTCCTACGGACAGACAGA
This sequence comes from uncultured Clostridia bacterium, assembly GCA_938014855.1. GTDB lineage: Bacteria > Bacillota > Clostridia > Oscillospirales > Ruminococcaceae > Anaerotruncus. The sequence continues at coordinate 160 of CALLQM010000384.1, forward strand.
AACCGTTATGCAGGCGGCCAATTTTGTCGGCACTTCTACAAAACCGGGTTCTATGGGAAAACCGTCCCCGCTGTATCATCTCAAATTGGTGGATTCCAACGGGAATGATGTACCTTCCGGAACAGTCGGTGAAATTGTAATCGATACAACAAAGCCGCATTATGGATTATTTAAAGGCTACTATCGTGATGAAGAAACAACGAAAAAAAGCTGGCACGATGGGTTGTATCATACGGGCGATACCGCTTGGATGGACGAGGACGGATATCTATGGTATGTCGGACGAACCGATGATGTCATCAAAGCATCAGGCTACCGTATTGGACCGTTTGAGATCGAAAGTGTGCTGATGCAGCACCCCGCCGTACTTGAATGTGCGGTCACCGGCGCACCCGATCCTATCCGCGGCACCGTTGTAAAAGCAACCATTGTTTTGACAAAATCCTATCAGCCTTCCGATAAACTAAAAAAGGAACTCCAAAATTTTGTAAAGAAGCAGACTGCACCTTATAAATATCCTCGACAAGTTGAATTTGTAACCGAGTTGCCAAAAACCATTTCCGGCAAAATCAGACGCACGGAAATCCGTGAAAAAGATAAACTTAAAAAATAATTTTAATAAAAAAGACCGCCGAATTGTAAAGTACGCGGTCTTTTCTGCACATTCTGCATTTTACTTGAATAAAAATAGAGAAAGGGGGGTGGGCGGATGAAGCCGGTAACGATTCGGATAAAAAAGAAAAAACTACGCCAATTTAAAGTTCTTGCATTTATAATGGCGATTGTAGTCGGGGTGTTTTGGCTGGACAGCCGTATCCGCCCCATAATTTGCATGATCACAACGAATCAGGCCAAGCTTGCCGCTACCCGCTCGATAAACAATGCTGTGATTCATGTTATTTCAGAAGAAGATGTGGTGTATAACAGCATTGTTAATATTCAGAAAGATGAAATAGGTGAGGTCGCATCGCTTGAAACAGATATGATTGTGATGAACCGGCTAAAATCATTAGTAACCAATAAGGTTTCCGAACAGTTGATTTTAGATGCCTCAAATACCGTTCGAGTCCCAATTGGTACGCTGCTGGGCGGACAAATCCTGTCCGGGCGTGGCCCTATTGTAGAATTTAAGGTCTTGCCTGTGGGTTATGTACAGACGGAAACTTATAATAACTTTCAGTCAGCCGGCATCAACCAAACGCTCCACCAAATTATGCTGAAAGTGACCGCTTCAGTTACCGCGGTGATACCGGCTTATACCGTAACGACCGATGTTACAACGAATCTCTGCATTGCACAAACCATTATCGTTGGAAAAGTTCCGACAGCTTACACCGATATCAATGGAGAAAAATCGGACTTGATCGGGCAAATCAATGATTATGGGGCACAGCCTCCCGAATCATAAATACGTGGCTAAGAGCGGAAAATTGTGGTATAATAACCAAAAATACAGAGTGACTTTTCGGGAGGACGTTTCTATATGGAATTGAAACAGGCGGAAAAACGCGCGGAAGAATTGCGCGGGATTATTGAAAAACATAACTATCATTATTATGTGCTCGATAATCCTCTTGTTTCCGACTATGATTATGATAAACTGCTGCATGAATTGATTGATATTGAGGAAGCGTTTCCACAGCTCGCTTTTGAAAATTCGCCGACTCGCCGCGTGGGTGGAAAAGCGCTCAATACGTTTGCTCCTGTGCGGCATGAGGTGCAGATGGGTTCCTTGCAGGATGTGTTTGGTTTCGAGGAATTAGAGGCATTTGACAGCCGTGTGCGTGAACATATTTCCTCACCGCTTTATATTGTAGAGCCCAAAATTGACGGGCTTTCCGTTTCTTTGGAATATCGAAACGGGACGTTTACCCGCGGCTCCACTCGCGGCGATGGGATCACTGGAGAAGATGTTTCGGAAAACCTTAAAACGGTGCGGTCGATTCCTATGACTCTTCAAACGGATAATCCGCCTGCTTTTTTGGAAGTGCGGGGCGAAGTGTATATGCCTCGTTCGAGTTTTGAAAAAGTAATTGCTCGGCAGATTGAAAATGAAGAAGAACCGTTTAAAAATCCCAGAAACGCGGCCGCCGGTTCCCTGCGCCAAAAAAACAGCCGTGTGACGGCATCGCGCGGCTTGGATATTTTTGTATTTAATATCCAGCAGATTGATGGTAAAGAATTATCCGGTCACAAACAGTCGCTAGAGTATCTACAAAATCTTGGATTTAAGACCATTCCTTCCTTTAAAGCATTTCAAAAAATCGAGGACGCAATTGAAGAAATCAAGATGATTGGGGAAAACCGATACAATTATTCCTTTGATATTGATGGTGCTGTCATTAAAGTGGACAGTTTTGCACAAAGACATCAATTAGGTGCTACGGCAAAATTTCCGCGTTGGGCAGTTGCATTTAAATATCCCCCGGAGGAGAAAGAAACGAAACTTCTCAACATTACGATACAAGTTGGGCGGACAGGCGCTTTAACGCCAACGGCTGTGTTTGAACCGATTACATTGGCAGGTACAACGGTCAGCCGAGCCGTTTTGCATAATCAAGACTTTATTAACCAAAAGGGCATTTCGATAGGTGACACAATTGTGGTGCGAAAAGCAGGAGAGATCATCCCGGAAGTCGTGGCGGTCGCTTCGCATCAAGAAGGAGCGCCTATTGATCAAATCCCCGATATCTGCCCTTCCTGTGGAAGTCGAGCAGAGCGCGAAGATGGGGAAGCAGTTTTGCGCTGTGTTAACGTAGCATGCCCGGCGCAAATTGCACGCAATCTAGTGCATTTTGCCAGCCGCGATGCGATGGATATTGATGGATTGGGACCTGCGGTTGTGCACCAGTTGTTAGATGCACAGCTGATTGATTCTCCCGCCGATTTGTATACTCTTACATCCGATCAGTTAAGCCATTTAGAGCGTATGGGAGAAAAAAGCGCACAGAATTTACGAAATGCGCTGGAAAAATCAAAGTCCCGTGATCTTTCAAGACTCCTTTATGCATTGGGAATACCGGGAATCGGACAAAAAGCATCCCAGCTATTGGCGCGAAAATTTCAAACAATGGACAATGTTTTTGAGGCATCAACCGATGAAGTTGCCTCAATTGAAGGCTATGGATCCATTATGGCGCAAAGCGTTATAGACTTTTTCCAATTGGAGCAAAACCGCCGCTTGATTGAACGACTGCGTTCATTGGGGCTGAATATGCAGTGTGAAGAAGCTCCTGCGGACGATAAGCTGGCGGGAAAAACGTTTGTGCTTACCGGTACACTTCCGACCCTTACACGCAGTGATGCCAAAGCTAAGATTGAGGCTGCGGGCGGAAAAGTCACCGGAAGTGTATCCAAAAAAACGAATTTTGTAGTAGCGGGCGAGGATGCGGGAAGTAAGCTGACCAAAGCAAATTCACTGGGAGTAACAGTAATTGACGAACAGCAGCTTTTAGAGAGGCTAAGTGAATAAAATTTGCATAAGCCCGCCGGGTATAAAAATCCGGCGGGCAATTCTATATTTAAGAGTAAATGTTTTCTTTTTGCTAAAAATAGCAGCAGAATGATAAAAATGCACCAAGATTATGAACTATTTACGAATAGTACAAAAAAAGGTGCACGCAAAGATCAATTTGTGCTATACTGTGTTTTATGAAAATCTAAATTTTGCCAGGATTAATTTATTGGCTAGTTTAAGTTTCCTCTGATAAGCACCGACTTATCGACGGGAAGCAAGGTTCCATAAACTGGATTTATGGTACGACACGCAAAATGAATTAAAGGAGATTATTGAATGAGTGACCAGTTCCAAAGGATTCAGCTTTGTGACGGCGTGCATTTCAGCAGCGTTACCGATTCAAAATTTAAACACAATCGTATTACAGCGAATTGGGTGATGCCGCTTGACAGCCAAACCGTGACAAATAATGCCGTAGTACCGTTTCTGCTGCGTAAAGGCAGTCGTGAGTGCCCGGACTTTACAAAATTGAACCAGCGTTTGTGCGAATTGTATGGAGCATCTTTGTCCTGTGATGTTTCAAAATTCGGCGGATATCAAGTGCTGGAATTGTCAATTTACGGCATTGATGACCGTTTTGCTCTGAATGGAGAATCCATGATCGGAGCCTGCACAAAACTGTTAACCCAGGTTTTGTTGGATCCAAAATTAAATGATCAGCTTTTTTCACAGCAGGATGTAGAACTGGAAAAACAGCAGATTATTGATACTATTGAAAGTTTAATTAACGATAAACGTTCCTATGCGATGATGCGTTGTAAATCCATCATGTGTGAAGGGGAAACCCTTGCCATTGAAAAATATGGATACATTGAGGATGCAAAAAAAATCACAGCGCAATCGGCAACCCAAGCTTACCAAAACATGATGAAAACCGCACAGGTCGAGTTGATTTTTGTAGGATGCGGTGATCCGAAAATTTCTGCGGATATTTTTAAGGATGCATTCTGCCGCATTAAACGCGAACCGATTAAAATTCAGCGTACCGATACACGAGATCATGCAGATCAAGTCAAAGAAGTGACCGACAAAAGGAACGTTGCGCAGGCCAAACTCGTTATGGGATTTCGGACAGGCAAAATGACAACCCGACGTGAATTTGGAGCAATGCGCATGATGGTCGCTTTGTTCGGCGGAACACCCAATTCCCGCCTGTTTGTCTATGTGCGGGAAAAGCTCAGCCTTTGTTACTACTGTGCCGCTCGATTCGACCGTTTGACTGGTTTGATGTTCGTGGACAGCGGTGTAGAAAAAGAGAATAAGCAAAAAGCGCATGACGAAATTCTGCGTCAATTAGATCTTATGCGCCAGGGCAAGTTTGATGATGATGAAATCGCTGCAGCGCGTTTGATTATGCAGAATTCTCTAAAAGCGGCAGGTGATTCGCTTGGCGTTATTGAAGAATGGTATCTTACGCAGATTATGGACGGAGCATCTTATTCTCCGGCGGATGAATCTCAGCTTCTTGATGAAGTCACACGCGAAGATATCATCGCTGCCGCGCAAAAGGTGACTTTGGATACCGTTTATTTTCTCACTGGAAAGGAGGCAGAGTAAGTTGGAAAAACAAATCATTAAATCCACTCGACTGGGTGAAGAAATGGTTCGAATCAAGCATAAATCCGGACTTACCATGCTGCTTTGTCCGATGAAAGGCTTTTCAACGGCTTATGCTGCGTTTTCTGCAAATGTAGGTTCTGTCGATACAGGATTCCGCACGCAGGATGATGCTGATTTTGTAGATGTTCCTGAAGGAATTGCACATTTCCTGGAACATAAAATGTTTGAAAATCCGGATGGGGATGCATTTGCGCTGTATGCAAAGACAGGTGCTTCCGCAAATGCATTTACCTCTTTTGATAAAACATCCTATCTCTTTGCTTGTACAGACCGGTTTGAAGAATCTTTATCGATTCTTCTTGATTTTGTACGCCGCCCTTATTTCACCAAAGAATCTGTCCAAAAGGAACAGGGAATCATCGGGCAGGAAATCCGCATGTATGATGACAATGGTGACTGGAGAGTTTTGTTTAATCTTTTAGGTGCTCTTTATGAAAAACATCCGGTGCGTATCGATATTGCCGGAACGGTTGATTCAATTGCAAAAATTGATCATGAACTTCTCTATCGCTGCTACCGTACCTTTTATAATCTTAATAATATGGTTCTTTGTGTAGCGGGCAATTTTGATATTGAAACGGTTCTGCGTGTAGCTGATAAAGTATTAAAGCCGGATGAAAAGCCGGTGGTGATTGAACGCAAGAAATTCCAAGATTCCGAACAGGTTTATAAATCATTAGTGGAGCAAAAGCTTTCGGTTGCGACACCGCTATTTAATTTAGGATTTAAAGGTCTATCCGAAGGCGTTACACAAAATTTAAAACATCAAGTTTTGGACGAAATTGTTTGCGAAATTATTGCGGGGGGAATGACTCCGCTTTACCGCAGACTATATGATTCCGGGCTGATTAATGCAACGTTTGATACAGAGATCATGGCTGGCCGTGACTACATGTGCTCCATCTTTTCCGGTGAAAGCCGCGACCCTGAAAAGGTTGCCCATGAGATTCGCTCAGAAATTACAAAGTTGCGCAAAGAAGGAATCGACCAAAAATTATTTGAATTGGCGCGCCGTGCTACTTACGGCCGCTATGTGGGAATGTATTCACGCACAGAAGCTGTGGCGGGTCTTATGGCGACAACGTATTTTGCCGGAATTGACGATATCTATTCTTTGCTGGACATTGTAGCCCATGCAACGCTTGAACAAATTACCGAACGGCTTGAAAAAGCATTTGATCCCGAAAAGTCTGCACTTTCTATCATTCGTCCAGTTGACGAAGAGGAGGAATAAGTATGACGCAGACGGTTTCGTTTCCGGGCTTGGGCATCGGTGAATTTTCAATCAATCGTATCGCATTTTCGATCTTTGGACGTCCAATTTATTGGTATGGCATTATCATAGCACTGGCATTTTTGCTCGCAATCGCTTATATTTTAAAGCGCGCATCTACATTCGGTCTGAATTCAGACCGCGTGTTAGATGTTGTACTGGGTGCTGTTGTAGGCGGCATTATTGGCGCAAGAATTTATTATGTTGTATTTTCTTGGGAACAGTATCGTGAAAATTTAGCGGATGTGTTTAAAATTTGGGAAGGCGGTATCGCCATTTATGGCGGAGTGATTGGCGGCTTTCTTGTTGGTGCACTTATGTGCAGAATCCGTAAAGTGCGTTTCATCCCAATGGCGGATTTAGCAGTTGGCGGTCTCATTTTAGGCCAGTCAATCGGCCGCTGGGGTAATTTTATCAATGTGGAAGCATTTGGATCGAACACGAGCCTGCCTTGGGGAATGGCAAGCCCGTCAATTGTGGAGTATTTGACAAGGCATCAAGCGGAACTTGCGGCGCAGGGAGTGACGGTTGATCCCTCTATGCCCGTGCATCCAACGTTTTTTTATGAATCGATATGGTGCCTTATTGGATTTCTTGTAATTGCACTGGTTACCAAACGCCGCCGTTTTGACGGAGAATTAACGCTGCTGTATGCCGCTTGGTATGGAGCAGGACGTGCAGTGATCGAGGGTTTGCGTACAGACAGCCTAATGTGGGGCAGTATCCGCGTTTCGCAGGCGCTTGCCATTTTGCTTGTTTGCGCTTCCGTACTGGCGTGGCTGTTTATTAAATCAAAGATCAAAAAGGCAGACAATCTTAAAGCTTTATGTGGATACTGCTGAGGGACAAGCTATTGTGAACGGAACCTTCTATAAGAGTGCAAAAACGGATGTGATACAGTCGGCTGATCCCGAAGAATCGTCTGGAATGCAGGAAAAATCCGACTTATCCGCTGAAAATATGCAACAGACAGAGCAAAGCGAAGGAGAGAAGGATGACAATGAAAGCAAAGCTGATTAAAGGAAAAGAAGTGTCTGCATCTCTGCGGCAGGAAATGAAAACAGAAGTTGCACAGCTTATTAAGCAGGGAATTACGCCGGGCTTAGCGGTTGTTTTAGTTGGTGAAGACCGAGCATCGCAAACTTATGTGCGCAGTAAAGAAAAAGGCTGTCAAGAACTTGGCATTTATTCCGAAAAGTATCTGCTGCCGACCGAAACGACGCAGACAGAACTCATGGATTTAGTGGATAAACTCAATAAAGATCCGAAAATCAATGGAATTCTTGTTCAGCTTCCTCTGCCTCCTCATTTGGATTCCAAGATGGTGATTGAATCGATCTATTCTGAAAAAGACGTCGATGCATTTCACGCGTCCAATGTAGGAAGAATCATGATTGGCGATTATCACTTCCTGCCCTGTACGCCGGCTGGAATTATGGAACTTATTCATTCAGCCGGAATCGAAGTATCCGGAAAAGATTGTGTTGTTGTTGGACGCAGTAATATTGTGGGAAAACCGATGGCGATGCTTTTACTGCATGAAAATGGCACCGTTACGATTTGTCATTCTAAAACAAAAAACCTTGCAGAAGTTACCCGCCGTGCAGATATTTTGGTTTCTGCAATCGGTAAGGCAAAGTTTATTACGGCCGACATGGTTAAAGAAGGCGCAGTTGTGATTGACGTCGGGATGAATCGTGATGAAAATGGTAAACTTTGCGGAGACGTGGATTTTGATGCGGTTTCCGAAATTGCAAGTGCGATTACACCGGTTCCCGGCGGCGTTGGACCGATGACGATTACCATGCTTTTGAAGAATACAATCACTGCTGCAAAATTAGCTGCAAAAAAATAAGAAAACCGATTAACACCCGCTTGACAGGGCTTATCCACTGTGTTAGAATGATTTATGCCGCATGTTTAAGGCTATAAGTGCGCATAGACGCCGCCTTTTAACAGCGAGACTTATGAAATGAGGATGCAAAATGTACGCAGTAATTTGTACAGGTGGAAAACAGTATCGTGTTTCCGAAGGCGATGTTATTTACGTCGAAAAACTCGATGCTGAAGTAGATTCTACCGTGGATTTTGATCAGGTTCTTGTTGTCGGTAAGGACGACGGAATTGTAACGGGCGCTCCCAATGTGGATGGCGCAACCGTAACTGGCAAGGTGCTTAAAAACGGCAAACAGAAAAAGATTACCGTTTTAACCTATCGCCCAAAGAAAGGCTCTGCCCGCAAAATGGGTCACAGACAGCCTTATACAAAAGTTAAAATCCAGTCTATTAAGGCTTAATCGTTCTTGAAAGAAAGCAGAGGTGTTAATTCATGGCACATAAGAAGGGCGTAGGCTCAACTAAGAACGGACGTGATTCCGAATCGAAACGCCTTGGCGTCAAGAGAGCGGACGGCCAGTTTGTACTTGCCGGAAACATCCTTGTTCGCCAAAGGGGAACACATATCCATCCGGGTAACAATGTTGGAAAAGGCTCTGACGATACCTTGTTCGCGCTCACAGACGGACGTGTAAAATTCGAGCGTATGGGACGTGACCGTAAAAAGGTTTCCATTTTCCCTGTACAGTGATGA
>CALLQM010000385.1 GCA_938014855.1 uncultured Clostridia bacterium
AAACTTTCACTTGGGAGCATATCATTGACACTGGAACAAATCCAACAGGCGCAGACCTGCAATATCAAGTAAACGGCGGGGCATGGACTGATTTAGTGTCAGTTAGAAATACAAAAGAAAAATCTGTAATAGTTTCTGGAAAGACCATTCCAGCAGGCAGCGTTTTATGGCGGGTTCGTACTTATAACTCAGATGGAACGCCCGGGAATTGGAGTGGAACAGCAGCTGTCATTGGAAAAGGTACCCCTGCAACACCAACCATTACGAGTATTACAAAAACAGCCCGCCCACGCATTAATTGGCAATCACTTGGACAAGTTTCCTTCCAAGTACAAATATTGCAAAAAGGCGATATTGTATATGATTCGCATGAAATTGCCGGTACTGCAAAGCAACATCTAATTTCCGAATATTTAGAGGATGGAGAATATACTTTGCGAATACGTATTAAAAACGCAGAATTACTTTGGTCAAATTGGACCACGTTGTTATTTGCAATATCAACAGAAAAGCCGAGCGTACCAACTGTTGCAGTCACGGCTATAAAAAACGGAGTAAGGATCAACGTGGAAGCGGGGGGCGACGAATCAATTACAAAAATGTATTTGTTCCGAAACGGTATTCCAATAGCAAAAATTAGCGGAAGCTATGCAGATTATGCGGCACTTGGGCCAACCACATACACTGTTAGAGCAATCGGGAAAAATGACAGTTTCGCTGACTCAGCACCGGTTAGCGTTACGTTAACGGTTCCTTTTACGACACTAGCTGCCGTAGATGATTTACAAAACATCGTTGGACTTATCATGAAACGTGGTGGCAGGCCTACGCATAGCGGAACAAAGCAAATAGTAGGCGATACGCATCATTATGCAGGTAGAACCCTTCCGCTCTTTACATTTTCTGAATTCACAGACGAAACATTTCAAATAGCGTATTCATACAGCAACGACATGGAGTGGGAAAAATTGTTGAAACTTATAGCCAGAAAAACCACAATCCTCTATAGGGACATGTGGGGACTAAGGTGCTACGGAGTTATAACAGGGCTTGACTATGATCGCATGCAAAAATTTAAAGACTTCACGCTATCGATAGCCAAAGTCGATTATGTAGAACAAATCTATTACGACGCACCGGAGGTGTAGAAAATGACAGAACTTGCCCGCGGAGGATGGACGGATAAAGAAATATTAACCGCTCTACGTGGGCGGGGCGGCAGCCAGCAGATTAAGTTTCGGTTCGACGTACTTCGAAATGGAGCCAAAATCAAAGAGATCAATGCTACTGGAAGCGTTGATCTTAACCGATTTGCTGACATACAGCGTGCCGGAGCTTTTAAGCTGACAGAAGAATTAGATTGGCTGCATGATGAAATCAAGCCTTACATGCTCCTGCGTATGCCAGACAAGATTATTAAAGACATAACTCATATCATGCCTTGCTATGCTTTTGATGCACTGCATCTTCTGGCGGAAGAATTTGACGCATTAAACATTACCGGTGAAGTCTTAGACCGCGGATACATTGGGACGATAACGCGCAAGGAACAATATGCAGAATTTCCTCTTGGAGTATTTGTGATGTCTTCACCGTCTCGGCACAGTAGCGACGGTTTTACCGAATGGACGGTGGCCGCTTACGATCATACAGTAATTTTAAAAGAAGATAGTATTTCTGAACCATTGTTTTTTCCGGCAGGTACAAAGTATATTGATGCTGTTCAATCTATTTTAGTTAGTGCCAATGCCGGAAACGTTTTTATAAAGAATTTTACAGACGCAAGATTACCAACGGACCGGGAGTTTGAAATCGGAACAACAAAGCTGTCGATTGCAAATTCTTTGCTTGGAGAAATTAATTTTAACCCGATTAGATGTGATTCTAATGGACAGTTTCTAATTTCAAAGTATCAAGAGCCATCGCCAAATAATATCGAATTTACTTATGCAGCCGATGAGCTTTCGGTTATAAGCAGAGATACCGCAAGCGATCAAGATTTTTACAGTGTTCCAAACGTCTTCATTGCGGTTTGCAGTAACCCGGAACTTGACAAGGA
>CALLQM010000386.1 GCA_938014855.1 uncultured Clostridia bacterium
CGATCCGATTACTGCATTTACCGGATTATTCGGGCGAGAAGCGGCATTATCGCTATACAATACAGAAAAACGTTTCTCATTGATTACAGGGAAAATGATTTCAGCAAAATCTTTCGCCCATGATTTAGTAACGAACTTTTTAGTTCGCTCATCTAAATTTAAAAAGCTGTCATCTAATGTGAGTTGTTGGGATTCGTTTAATGTAAATGCCATAGCTATATACCGCTCCTTCGATTAATGTTAGTTCTATTTTATCATAAATCAGGAGATTTAGGTAGTAGTACTGGCTTTATGGGGTGGAGAAACACTTTTGACACCCTAATCATAAAATAAATAAATTAAATTAATTTTTTGACATAAACATGAATTTTTCACCTCTTGATATCTTTCTTTTCTATTATAATAAAAAAACAAATCCAATAAACATCGTATTTGGAGATTATAAATTGCAAGGAGGATTTTCTATGAACAAATTTTCACCGGACTTTCTTTTGGGAGCTGCAACCGCAGCACATCAGGTTGAGGGAAACAATGATAATAGTGACTGCTGGGCAATGGAACAGATGGAACATACCAGCTTTATAGAGCCATCTCTTGATGCCGTTGACCATTACCATCGTTATCAGGAGGATATCCGGCTTATGGCTGATGCCGGATTAAACGCCTACCGTTTTTCTGTAGAATGGGCGCGTATCGAACCAGAGGAAGGACATTTTGATGATGCACAGGCCGAGCACTATCTGGACGTTATTCACTGCTGCAAAGAACATGGTTTAGAGCCAATCGTAACCCTCCACCATTTTTCCAGCCCTAAATGGCTCATAGGAAAAGGTGGGTGGGAAGCAGAATCCACAGTAGACGATTTTGCCCGCTATGTCCGCTATATCATCGGAAAACTTGGAAATGAGCTTCACTATGTATGTACCATCAACGAAGCCAATATGGGAATTCAGGTAGCTGCCATTGCCAAACGCTATATGCTGCAGATGCAGGCGCAGGCTGCAAAAGCTCAGAGCGCGGACGGTACTGTTCAGGTCGGAATCAATCTGGAGAAAATGATGGCAGACCAGAAAGCCACAGCCGAAGAAAATATCAAAGTTTTTGGAGTTGAGAAAGTAGAAAACTTTACTTCCATGCGTACTCCTGAAGGCGATAAGATTGTATGTCGTGCTCACGAAGCAGCGCGTGCTGTCATCAAAGAACTCTATCCTGAAATCAAAGTAGGTCTTACCTTAAGCTTACATGATATTCAATCCACAGCCGGCGGAGAGGAACATGCAAAAAAAGAGTGGGATGATGAATTTACCCATTATCTCCCCTATATCCAAAATGATGATTTTCTGGGCGTACAGAACTATACTCGCTCCCTGATGGGTCCGGAGGGTACACTCCCCGCTCCTGACGGCGCTGAACTTACTCAGATGAACTATGAGTTCTACCCGGAAGCATTAGAACATATCATCCGTAAGGTTGCAAAAGATTTCAAGGGAGACTTAATTGTCACAGAAAACGGCATTGCTACCGATGATGACAAGAAGCGTATTGCTTTTATCGAAACAGCTCTCACAGGTGTTCAAAACTGTCTGCGCGATAACCTTCCCGTACGCGGCTACTTCCATTGGAGCCTTATGGACAATTTTGAGTGGCAGAAAGGCTATTCCATGACCTTCGGGTTGATTGCCGTTGACAGAACAACACAGACCCGCCATCCCAAAGAAAGCTTATCCTATCTGGGAAGTTACCATGGTTAATTCTGCATCAGCATAAAATATTTTTTACCAAAAAACCTGCTGTATTGTCCAGCAGGTTTTTTACGTTTATTTACTCTCAAGCTTCCTTTTCCAGCATACTCCCTAAGAATCTAAGACTTGGTTTAGGCGTCCGTATCTGCGTAGTACGATCAACAGCTACAAGCCCATATCTCAGACTATACGCTTTCTGCCACTCATAGTTATCAATAAAGGACCAGTAGAAATACCCTTTTACCGGAATATCGTCCTCCATGCAGCGTTTCACCCCCCAGATTGCTCTTTGGATAAACTCAATTCTTCTCCGGTCATCATCCGTAGTCACTCCATTTTCTGTAACATAGATATCACCTTTAAAGTCTTTTGCCACTTTCCGAATGACATGCTCCAATCCTTCCGGGTAGAACTCGTAGCCACATTGGGTAATGTCCGCTCCGTCAGGAACAGTAACGGAGCCTTCTGGTCCTACCAACTCCCTTGTATAATTTTGCACACCTATAAAATCATCATCTCTGATTCCCGGTAAGTAATGCCTAAATTCTTCATCCCACAGTTTTTCCATGTTTGCCTCCCCGCCGGGAATTGCCTGAAAATCATGCAGGCTCAGTGTCATACCAACCTTGATATCTGGAAAACGCTCTTTAATTGCATTGCGGGCAGCCTCATGAGCTTTCAGAATCAGTTCATCTCCATGAGGACTACAAGGACTATGGAAATTATTAACACTCATCCCTTCTGGAAGATGAAAAATCTGCCTTCCCTCTTCAAACATGGCATCCTGAGCATTCAGCATTGCCTGCACATCCACACCAACCTGCAGATTTTCCGAAACATTCTTATCTGCCGGTGTGCTCTGACGGATCATCCTTTCCGTATAATTCTTCATGATCCTTGCAAACTGAAGCCTCATATTTGCCTCATTGATTGTGTTGATATAATGTATTTCCTCTCCAAGACGTTCTATTACATAAATGCAGTATGTTCTGAAATCCTCTACAATACTTTCCGCTTCCCAGCCGCCTTTACTGATAATCCACTTTGGGCTGCTGAAGTGATGCAGTGTCACCATCGGTTCTATCCCGTATTTTCGGCAACAGGCAATCACATCCCGATAATGCTCTATCTCATTATCATCGAATATCCCCTCCTCCGGCTCAATCCTTGCCCATTCAATAGAGAATCGGTATGCATTGTAACCTGCCTCCGCCATCATCGCAATATCCCGTTCATAGAGATGGTAATGATCCACGGCATCCAGACTGGGTTCCTCATAGGAAGTATACTTCATATGTTCCATAGCCCATATATCGTTATGGACATTATTCCCCTCTACCTGATGCGCCGCCGTTGCTGTTCCCAGCAAAAAGTCCTTTGAAAACTGTGCCATCTGTTCTCCTCCCTGTTTTGATATAATATTCTATTTTCATATACTTCTACCTCTTTTTTTCCAGCGTCTTTTTGTCTATAATTTCTTTCTCCAGTTTTCCCAGTAAAATGGATAAAATAATAATAAACACTTGTTGATTTTTCTGTTGCTTATATTATAATTACTGTATATATGCAATACAAACTACACATCTGCCATATATGAAGTTTATCCAACAAAATAATCTGATTTGATGATAAATTAACAAAATGTTCATAATGATATTGGAGGCAAAAGCATGAAACCGGATATACGGATCCGCCACACAAAAGAGAATATTAGAAAAAGCTTTTTTACGCTTTTATCGCAAAAAGAATTTTGCCAGATCACAGTTACGGACATCTGCAATCTGGCTGAAATAAACCGTTCAACCTTTTATAAACATTATCTGGATATAAATGACCTGTTAGAACAAACAGAAAATGAGATATTAGACAAGATACGGAAGCTATGGAAAAAGCTGCATCCAAAAAATACCATTGAGGGCATGGAATCTATTTTATCAGAAACACAAAGTACCATGTGGGATTCTGCATTCTATATTTTTAAAGCTGATCCGGAATTTTCATATAAAATAACCGAAATTATCTGCCACGACTCCTGCGCCAGTTTTCTGAATGATTCTTCCTATTCTGTTCAGGAGCGAAATATGCTCAACCGCTTTATCGTATATGGCTGCGGCAGCATTACAAGGAACTGGCTCTTATCCGATTCCAATGAGAGGATGTCTCCACATGAGCTGGCAAAATTTCTTTATCATTTGATAGAAAAAATGACAGAATAATTTCCTCTGCTATATAAAGAGACCAGACACTTACATATTTCCCGTAAGTGTCTGGTTTGTCTAATTTCTATCCGAGTAACCAGATGCATCTACAATAGCGCTGGCTGCAACGCTGATATTTAATGGTATACTGAGAATCCTTTCAGCTTCCTCGCCCTCCGGAACAGTAAATAATTCTTCCATGGAATTAATGTCGAGCAATATTACTGCCCAGCAATCCAGCAGTTCTGTCTATGTATGAGCTCTCCTCAATCTTTCGATTGTGCCGCCGCTTTTTTCTCAGCAATACTCTTCTGAACTTCTACCATGTCCTCTTTACTTAACGAGCAGAAATGCATAGCAATCAGCGTAATGATCCAGCCAATAATAGGGAAACCATACATCAATGCCATTGTCATCCAGAAAATACCTGCTGTCAATTCATCTGTAGGCTGCGGCATTGTTTCTTTATACCCGATCAAAGCAATCGCCCCAGTTGCAATAAGCGCACTGACAGAAGATACCAGCTTATCAATCAAACTATATACACCCGTTATAACTGCCGGTATATATTTGCCGCTACGATCCAACTCATAATCAATGATGTCTGCCATAAATGCATTATTTCCGGTTGTAACACCCATCTTCGTTCCATTCGTCAGCAACATCAGAAGAACATATGCAATCATCAATGGTTTTGCGGTTGCAATGCTATGTGTATCTCCAAAAACATAAATTGCAGTAAAGAAAGCAAATGAGATAAACGTTACTATAAGACAGTACCATGTCCAGTCCACTACCGTCTTCTTGTTGCCGTGTTTTCTGGCATACCCCGCACCGACAAAAGCAAATAATATGGAAGGAATAATTCCTAAAGTAGTCAGCTGAGTAGAAATCGCCATATCACCGATAATAATACCTGCAGCCATCGTATTAATAATAGACTGACTGGCAATCTGTTGTGCAATCTTATCGGAAGCGGCAGATGCAATGTAGCACTGCAGCGGACGGTTGCCTTTGAGTACATCCACCATATCCTTTATTTTGAGCTTTTCTTTCTTCATATTCGTTCCGACAAAGTTTTCCGTCTTATCAAACTCCGTAATACCAATACATGTCAGAACAATACCTACTGCAGAAACCCCTACACACACCCAACAGGCAGATGCCAGAAATTCCAGATTAAATCCGCCAAATTTAGGCATAAGCTTCATATAGAATACAAGATTCAGGGTTATAGGCACCAGATAATTAAAAATCGTACTGCAGACACCGATCATAGGACGCTGCCTTGGGTCATTGGTCATCAGCACATACAATGTCTGTACCGTCATGTTGAACAAGGTATATCCAATGATATAAAGAACATACAGGAGTATAAAAGTTACAGTACCCCTTCCTTTCCCTGCTGCCCAGTTATACATCATAAGCAATGCAAGAACCATGATCGCCCAACCGCTAATCATCAAGATACGCACCTTACCGAAACGAGTATTAACTCTGTCATAAAGGAACGCAAGCATGGGATCGGTAATTGCATCAAAAATACGGGTAAAGGTCAGAATCCCTCCTACTGCCATAGTCGAAATACCAAAACCGATACTTGCCGTATAGTTTGCAAGACCTATGAGAGAATAAAACCCCATTCCAATAAAAGCGCTGGTAGATACCATAATAATCTGCCATAATTTTGCGCGTCGATACATCACCCCATCGGCGCCGCCTTGACCTGATCTGTTTTGAGACATAATTAAATCCTCCTTCAATATATCTTAAGTTTTTTGCCATACTATTATTATAGAGAAAACTAAAATTACCCCTGTTTAAAAATTGCTGATTTTGTTTAATGTTTAATGCACTTTATCTTCTTTTTTGTAAAATAAAAGGAAATGCCGGAAGCCCATTTTCATTAAAAAGAGAAACCTGATAATAAGGTGTCTGGGCAAAAACAGCAGTAATTTCATTTGATATAATGGCTTCTTTTATGAAAACTGTTAGCGTATCTTCGTTTACACTCCATCCGGTAATCTCACACTTCTCTTCACCTGTATAAATCCCCAGTTCCTGAAATTCCTGCCCTTCCAGATGAAGGCTGACAGCATTGTCAAATCGAATACATATCTGCTTATCCTGTACTTTCATTTCCACAGCGATAGGAGCGTCCCCCTGCACCGCTTCCCCATATACATGCTGTCTTGCACTCAATGCCATGCGTATTCCTATTGGCTGCTTATTTTTGGGATGAATATCAAACCTGTTTCCACAATCTGAAGTGGAAATCATATGCACATTATCAATATGCTCCCATGCATCAAACTGTTGTTTCCTGAGTTCCGGGAATTTATCCCCCCTGCACTGCATCCAGCTTTCAAAAGGTGCAAGCTGGGCATATATGACCGGAAGCTCCTCTGCCCAGTCCTTCCGAAGCTGCTCCACCAATCGGGTAAACAGTTTTTCATAAATTTCAGGATGCGTGTCATCACTTTCTCCCTGATACCAGATGACTCCCCTGATGGTAAAGCCTGCAGCCTTTGACAGCATGGACTCATACAACCCGCAGGGGCGATTCTCATCATGCGGGCCTGTTACCATAAAACTCTCCTGTGACATGCCGCTGTTTTCTGCCGTTCCCCCCTGCATTTCCATGCCTGCTCCAGCTGCCAGCTTTCCTACATGCTGCATCACCTGTTCCATCGTTACCGTATTTTTCATCATAAAATCGTTGATCATTTGAGAGAAAGGGCTTCCCATTCCCTTTCTCTTCGCATAGTTTATCTGGTAGTATGTTTCCATATCCAAATGTGCAAGATTCTCTTCATACTCACGCAGATATACTGCCAGTTCTTCGTCCGCCTCTAACATTTCCCGGCTGATCCATGCTGATGCTGAAGTTCCTCCCCAATTACAGCTGACTATTGCCACCGGTATGTTATAATGCTTCCGCAGCTCCATTGCAAAATATGCTGCTACCGCCGAAAAACTTCCAATCGCCTCCGGAGTAAGACATCTCCAGCAGTTCCAGTCCTGATTACTTTTCAGCCCCTCTTCTTCCTCCCCTTCAAAGGAATACTTTGCCACTTCATAATAACGTAAATGCTCATCCGGCCGGCTGCTTTTCATTTCTTCAAACTGACTGTCATACTTCATGGGAAATTCCATATTGCTCTGTCCGCCGGCAAACCATACCTCCCCAAAATCCACATTTCTGAGCACAACATCATTTCCTATCCGGACAGTTACATTCTGTGCTGCTTCCTGTGGGGGAAGAAAAAAAGCAAAATCTCCTTGCGGTAGTTCTCTTTCAGCAACTTCCTTTTCATTCATATAAATAGTTACCGTCTTCACTTCTGAACTGGTTCCCCATACTTTGCATGGCTTATTTCTCTGAAACGTCATGCCATCTTGAAATATTTTTGCTAATTTGATCATAGACTCTCCTTGTTTACTTGTTCTATCTCTGTCTTTTGAATGTCAATGGATCACAAATCACTTCATCTTTGATTGGGAATCATGGAAAGCTGATCGTTAACCTGCTCTATTACTTCTTCAGGCATATGAGCATACTCCAATATCTGCCTCAGTTTCATTCCTGATGCCATAGACATCATCTCCGGAGTCATCTGCGGAGCTTCCTGCCCTTCCGGTTTTTCCTGTTTCCCTGCGCCCCCCAGAAAACCTTCCACAACCTTCCACCCTTCCGGATTTCCCATTACGTAACCAAAGGTACAGTCAACGGATAAAAACTCTCCATCATTATCCGTCACATGCGCCTTGCATACGGGCTTTGTCATTTCGCCGTTTCCAAAATCCCCAAATACCTCTTTCAACCACCCGATAGAATCGGACATCCAGTTAGGAACACGTGAGGAAATAGCTGTATCACGACTCTGAACAGAAGTATCGCATGTTGAAAATCCATGAGGTCCATAGGAATAAATATGGCTTTCAAACGAAATATCCGCCTGCACCAACGCTTCCATAAATCGGATACTGTTCATAACAGGAACAATTGCATCTGTCCGTGTTGCAAATATAAAACAGGGACAGGTATTTTTATCCACACAGGAAATTGTATCCGGCGCAGTAGCACAGCAGCCTTTCACATCGGAACCTGTCACCGGATATCCCAAAATTGCTGCATTAGGACGATTCTCTGACATTGTCGCCGCTGCTGCCGCCAAATGCCCTCCCGCTGAAAACCCAATTACTGCAACTTTATCGGAAAATACTTTCCACTCTTCTGACCTCTTGCGGATCATTTCCATTGCCTGTTCATAATCCTGCAGGGGATTCGGCCACACAGAATGTTTCCCAACCGAATATCTAAGGATAAAAGCCTGATATCCTGCTTTGAGATAAGGCATTGCGACCGGATCAGCCTCTCTTTCAGAGCAGAACTGATATCCGCCGCCGGGAAGAATTAAAACTGCCGGGCGTTTGCAGATATTCCGGAATTCTCCCCCGGTATCCAGAAGATAGGCCGTTAATGACACTTCTCTTGCTTCATTCAATACAATTTTTTCTACTTTCATGTTCTCGATCCTCCTATGATAATGTAAATTCTAAAATATCAATACTGCCCTCTCCTTGATAGCGAAGGAACAGTGGACAACGCGAAACTGCAATATCTGTCCTCTCCGCAACAATCCGTTCAGGCGTAAAATCCGTTTCGGATACCGCCCAGTCATCGCTTTGCGAAAGCAGTATTTCTGCAACAGCTTCTCCGGATTCTCCGTTTAAGATTTCAAGCTTCCCTCCGGCGCCGCGGGTTACTACCGAAAGATGTCTGGTATTGGTCATATCAAAATATTTGTAACCTGCCTGGCTGCCATCCTCAAGCCCTGTAATATAGGAAACCGGCGCATCCTTTGCTGTCTCCCCATTAATCTCCGCCCCTTCCGGCTCCGGCGGATCATAATCCGGCCCATCCTGTGTCACACATGGACCTGTCATCGCCATCGGGTTAAACATTTCTCCAGCTGGTTTCCCCATCAGTACACAGGCGATATATGCTGGATAAGTCCCACTTCCTTTCAACGGACCGTCATTAAGACCGCAGCTTGTGGATTCTACCATATCGATGGTTCCATCCGGATGAATGGTGATCTTCTCAGCCACACCTTGTCTGGAAAAAGGGCTTCCATTTGTCACACGATGATCAAAAATATACCATTGTTCTTTTATGCATACCAGACCTCCATGACTGTTTCCCATTGGATAAGAGGCCTGCATAAGACTGCGTCCCTGATAACCAATATTACTGGAACAATGAATTGCCCCCTTATGAACAAAATCTCTGTCTGGGAAACGGCTCATGGAGTAGTTCAGCCCCGTCATGTTTGTTGCCGGATAAACAAGATAATACCATTCCCCAATATGCCGTATGGATGCCCCCTCAAAAAAATTCGGTTCTGTATATACCCATTTTGCAGGAAGGAGAATTTGGGGCTTACTTATCACCGTAAGCATATCTTCAGCTAATTCCATCACGAAGCAGCCCTTAATCTCATGTCCGTATTGTCCGTTCTCCGGCTGGCTGCTACCTGTATAAAGCCATATTCTTCCGTCATCATCCACCAGAACTGCAGGATCAAAGGTAAACCATTCTTCAGGTTTGGTTCCGTAAGCATGCCCGTCCGGCAGGCTCACATCTCCCAGATACTCATATTTCCCTGCCGGTTTATCACAAACTGCCACCGAAATAATGCTGGAATTCACTACAAAGTAATAGAGATAATACCGCCCATCCGGTCCCTGCACACAATCCGGAGCATAATATGCCTGATTACGTGTATTCCACGGTGTCTGATCTTTCCGGAAAATTACGCCTTCATATCTCCAATCTGACAAGTCCTCCACTGGTGCAGACCATGCCACATAGTCGTTTTCACAATACCCTTCGGCACCAAACCTGTCATGACTTCCAAAAATATACAACCTGTCCCCAAATACTCTGGGCTCCCCATCCGGAATATATTCCCACGCCGGCAGATAGGGATTATATGCTTGACGTTTCATCCTCATCATCCTCCTTCTAAAACTTACTTTTCTTTCACATGAATAGACACTTCTTTTGTACCAAGTCCCTCTCCGCTTACTTTTACTAATATGTTTCCTGACTTTTCACCTGCACGGATTACCGCCTGTGCTTTCCCATAGTAAGTTGTATGCTGCCTGCTATGGAAATCTTCTCCCATATTCGGTCTGGCAGAACCAAACGCCTGTAGCGTGCCCGCACCGCTTACCTCTATCGATATAGGCATATCCTCTGATGATTTCGTGATTCCATCTTCACCTATAAGATCAATGTTCAAATAACACAAGTCCTGTCCGTCTGCCGTCAGTTCCGTCTTCTCTGCATTAACAGCCAAAACCGTTTTACCTTTCGCTGTCTTTAATGAGCTTCGGGAAATTTCCTTTCCCTGTACATCATAAGAAACCGCTGTAATCGTGCCTTCTTCATAACGCACATTTTTAAAGACTGTCTTGCATTCTTTTGTTGTTTTTCTTCCGTAAGATTTTCCATTGACAAGCAGTTCTGCCTCTGCTCCGTTTGAATAAACTGTTACCTTGGTTTTTCTTCCTTCACAGCCACTCCATGACCAGCTTCCCACGGCATCCGTATCACGCCACATAGACACAGACCCCAGATCCCCGGCATGTGTCAATGGCTCCACACCGATTCCGGGCGTATTCGTTAATCCCCAGATAAGTTTGTTCCACTGCACCTCAGGACGGATTTTCCCACAGATATCAATAACACCGCAGCCGCCGGAAATAATCGGCGCATCATTCCCCGGTTTTTTAAAGCTTTTGTATCGGACTGTCCCGATACCAGCCTCGCCAAGATAATCCCACCCCGTCCACATGAAATCTCCTATTACATGCGGAAGCTTTTTCACAAGCTGCCAGTTTTTGTATAGATTTTTAGGAAGTGTCTCCGAACCGACAATCACACGGTCGGGATGCAGATCTTTGTCAATCTCATAGCGGGAAGCCGCATAATTGTATCCTCCGATATCAAGGCTTGCGAACGCTTCCTCTGATGCTTTATCCGCCGCCGGTTTGGCTGCCATTTTTTCAATCATTCCGCCGGCCATATTCATCAACATATTGAAAAAAGTACTGGTAGGAGCATTGTCCATCGTCTGGCTTCCATTCTGGTTTTCTTTCTTCTTCCCCTTTTTATCTTTCTTTTCACCGTAAATACCTCCTCCTTTTGCCGTCATACTGCAAAGCATAAGGTTAACTCCCAGAGTTACCGGTCTTGACGGGTCAATACTTCTTGCAAACTCAGCCATTTTCCGACAGTACTCCTGACCTTCCGGCAACGCAAGCTCCGAAATTTCATTACCAATCGAATTCATGATCACGCTTGGATGGTTATAATTTTTAAGCACCATCGCCCTTAAATCCTGCTGCCAGTTCTTTCTAAAATCAGTGTCGGCGTAATCATATGGATTTTTATGTATCAACCATTGATCTGCAAATTCGTCCATGACATACATACCAAGTTTATCGCATGCCAACAGCAAATCCTTTGATGCAGGATTGTGGGAACACCGGATAGCATTAAAACCTGCCTCCTTCAAAATACGTATTCTACGCTCTTCTGCTTCTTGAAAAGAACATCCTCCAAGGATACCATTATCATGGTGAATACATGCTCCCCTAAGAAGCACTTCTTTCCCGTTTACCAGAAAGCCTTTTGTATCCCACGACAATGTCCGGATTCCTAGAAATCCTTTTACACAATCAACTGCTTTTCCATCATTAATCAATT
>CALLQM010000387.1 GCA_938014855.1 uncultured Clostridia bacterium
AAGAATATGGTGCTTTATGGAGCAATTGCAGGGGCATCCATTGGAAAGATGTTTCGTGGCGGAATTGTTCCCGGACTCATGATGGCGGCAGCGCTTATCACAGTAGAGTTAATCATTTCAAAACGACGCGGATACCGCGGTGGTGAACCTGTTACCTTAAAAGGTATTTGGAACGCATTTAAAAATGGTATATGGGCACTGCTGATGCCGGCTATTATTCTCGGCGGTATTTACGGCGGTATTTTTACACCAACCGAAGCTGCAGCAGTTGCTGTTGTATACGGATTGATTATCGGTGCATTTGTTTATAAGCAGCTTGGCAGAAAAGAATTCTTTAAAGTAACGCTGGATTCAGCTCGTGGAACTGCTTCCATTATGTTCCTTGTTGCATGTGCACACTTGTTTAGCTACCTTTTGGCCAGCGAACAAATTCCTCAGGCATTTGCTGAGATTTTGATTGGTGTTTCCCAAAACCCGCTAGTTGTTCAGCTGATTATGATGGTCGCGCTTCTTGTTGTTGGAACATTCTTGGACAATGCAGTTGCAGTCATTTTGTTAACCCCGATTTTCTATCCGGTTGTACAGATGCTGGGCATCGATTTAGTCTATTTCGGTGTACTACTTGTATTTGCTTTAGCAATCGGACAAATCACACCTCCGGTTGGGCTGTGTACGTTTGTTGCCTGCGATATCGCACATATATCTATTGAAAAGTTATCAAAGGAATTGATTCCATTCCTAACTGCCTTAATACTTTCGCTCTTGCTCCTTAATTTGTTCCCGATTCTTGTCACGTTTATTCCATCCATTTCAGGAATTTAGTTGTCTTTGATTGACCCAGCTGATTGGTTGATGGGTCAATCAAAATCTTGTATGAGGAGAGAAAGTCTTTTTAAACATGTCTTTGAAAGGGGTACTTATGCATTTACAAGAACTTGAAAAAACGGCTGCAAGTATCCGACAGGATATCCTTACAATGGTGCATACTGCAGGATCCGGTCACCCAGGTGGTTCGCTCTCCTCTGTGGAAATTTTAACAGTGTTGTATTTTACAGATTTGTTTCGATGTAATCCGGATCAGCCGGACGCCCCTCTGCGTGATCGGTTTATCCTATCTAAAGGGCACTGTGCGCCAGTGCTTTACAGTGCCCTTTGCCGCAAGGGCTTTTTTGGAGAAAGCAATCTAAAAAAGTTGCGCAAACTCGGGTCTATTTTGCAGGGACATCCGCATGCCGCTCTCGTTCCGGGATTAGACTGTTCAAGCGGTTCGCTCGGGCAGGGACTTTCCATAGCAAATGGGATTGCAATGGGGATGCGCCGCCAAGGGATCGATAATAGAGTATACTGCCTGCTTGGAGATGGAGAATTGCAGGAAGGTCAGGTATGGGAAGCGGCTTTGACCAGTGCACAGCACCATCTTTCAAACGTTTGTGCAATTGTTGATAACAATCATGTCCAGTTGGATGGCCTCACGGGAGAAATTAAAAATATGGAGCCGCTAGTAGAAAAATGGCAAGCGTTTGGCTGGAATGTAATTTCTGTTAACGGACATGACTTAAAGGACCTTTATCGAGCTTTTACGAAAGCAATGAATGAACCGAACAAGCCGAGTGTTCTAATTGCACAGACCATTAAGGGAAAAGGAATCTCCTTTATGGAGAACGACTGCGCATGGCATGGACTTGCGCCAAATGACGATCAATTTAAGCAAGCTATGACCGAACTGCGTGAGGGAGGGAACTGGATATGAAGAAAGTGCCGATGCGCGACGGGTACGGAAAAGCGCTATTAAATCTTGCATCCAAGAATCATAAATTAATGGTGCTTGATGCAGACGTTGCAAAATCGACGCGTACGAACTGGGTAAAGGATCAATATCCAGAACATTTCCTTGATATGGGCATATCAGAGCCGGCTATGGTTGGGACGGCGGCGGGTCTGGCGCTTGCCGGAATGCTTCCGTTCGCAACCACCTATTGCGTGTTTTTAAGTGGAAGAGCGTTTGATCAAATTCGTACAACAGTATGCTATGGGAATTTAAATGTTAAATTGGCGGGAGCGCATGCGGGAATTTCAGTTGGACCCGATGGAGCAACGCACCAATCTTTAGAAGATGTTGCTCTCATGCGCACCCTACCCAATATGACGGTGGTTGTCCCTTGCGACGCAGTCGAAACCGAAAAAGCAACACTTGCAGTTGCAAACAGAAAAGGCCCTTGTTTTATCCGCTTTGGGCGTGAAGCAGTACCGGTTATCACAGAGGAGGATACACCATTTACTATAGGGAAAGCACGGCTAGTCTGTGGTGGGTCTGACGCGGTTGTCTTCGCTAATGGACCGCTGGTGTATGAGGCTATGCTAGCCGCCGAAGAACTAAAAATGCAAAATATTGATTTGATGGTTGTCGATTTACATACAGTCAAACCACTGGATGAGGAGTTTGTAAAGAAAGCGGCTCAAAAAACAGGTGCGGTTGTAACAGCGGAAGAACATCAAATAGCGGGCGGTATGGGAAGCGCGGTATGCGAATGTCTCAGTGAGGTCTATCCGGTTCCGATTATCCGTGTTGGCGTAGCGGATAGCTTTGGGGAGAGCGGAGGACCGGATGAACTGATGCAGAAATACGGCCTATGCAAAGAAAATATAATCGCCGCGGTGCAAAAATCGATTGCGGCAAAGGAGTTATGCAAATGAAAATCGTGATATTGGACGGCTATACAGAAAATCCGGGCGATCTAAGTTGGGAAGGGTTTGAACAGCTTGGCGAATTAACGGTATATGACCGTACTGCAGAAAAAGAAGTGGTAAAGCGTATTGGGGATGCAGAAATTGTTATCGTTAACAAAACCCCTCTTTCTAAAGAAACGCTGTTAGCCTGTCCACAGATTCAATATATTGGTGTGTTGGCTACGGGTTATAACATTGTAGATACTGCTGCCGCTACAGAAATTGGCGCTGTTGTTTGCAACATCCCAACGTATGGTACAACAGCAGTCGCTCAGTTTACCTTTGCGTTGTTGCTGGAAATCTGTCATCATGTTGGTGAGCACAGCGCGTCGGTACGCGAAGGCCAGTGGGAAAGATGTCCTGATTTCTGCTATTGGAATCATCCACTAATCGAGCTTGCGGGGAAAACGATGGGCATTATTGGATTCGGCAGAATTGGTCAAAATACAGCGATGATTGCGCGTTCATTTGGAATGAATGTGCTTGCGTATGATGAAATTGAGAATGATTCCGGTCGTGCATTGGGACAATATGTATCACTTGATGAGCTTCTTGAAAAGTCAGATGTCATTTCACTGCATTGCCCGCTTTTCCCGTCAACACAAGGCATTATCAATCAAAACACCATTGCAAAAATGAAAGATGGCGTTATTTTAATTAATACTTCCCGTGGGCCGTTGATTGTAGAGGAGGATTTAGCAGAAGCGCTTAATTCCGGAAAAGTTTATGCAGCCGGTATGGATGTGGTGTCTACAGAGCCAATACACGTAGACAATCCGCTTTTAAAAGCAAAAAATTGTATGATTACACCACATATTGCGTGGGCACCAAAAGAGAGCCGTCAAAGACTGATGGATATCGCTGTGGAAGATCTGCAAAAATTTTTAGCGGGTACACCGATCAATCAGGTGAATGAATAAAATAGCTGCTGTTTAAGCCATTTTATAAAGAAAACGGGCGATATCATAGGATATCGCCCGATTATTCATATATAAGAGCAAATACTACACAATAGCTACACAAAGGACTTTATTGCAGTTAGATTTACAGGAGTGGAATTATGGTATGGGAAATGCGAAAATTTGTTTTATCGGATATGGAAAACTAAGCGAACTGGCAAAAAGTGTTTTGAGTCGGCCGGAATATGCAAAAGAACCCATCCTGCTTGTAGACTCTACTGTTGATAATTTGCACAATATTGTAGATATGGCAATGCAGGAAGGCTGCGAGATTTTTATTGCAGGTTCTGCAAATGCGGCAGAATTTCGGCGCTATTCAGGTGCAATGCTTATCGAAATTAAATTGCGCCCGATTGATTATGCAATAGCAATCCGAAAAGCACAAAAACTTGGCAAACCGGTCGTAACGTCTTATCGCTACTCGAAAGTGATCCAACAGAGTGAAATTGCATGCCTGTTTGATGAACCAATTGAATATTTAAACTATCAAACACATGAAGAACTGCTTGAAAAGCTGCAAAATAGTAATGCGGATGTTGTAATTGGAGCATCTCATGCAGTTGCTGCCGCAGAACATCTTGGCAAAAAAAGCGTATTTGTCTATCCCGGGGAAGATACCATTGCAGATGCAATCAGGCGTTCATGTGCCATGATTAATATGCTAAAAAAAGAACGGCGTAATAATAAATTTATTCACACTATTATTTCTGAAAGCAAAACCGGAATTGTAGGTTTTTCAGAACGCCGTGAGGTTGTCATTATCAATGCTGCGGCACGAAAATTTACGGGTTTAAGTATTGGACAAGCGCGGCATTCACGTCTGCGTCAGCTTATATCGGATGAGGAATTTCAGCAGATGATTGACCAAGATAAGAAGTCAAGCTATCTTATCAAACATATTGGCGGGCACACTTTAAAATTGCAGCTTCTTGAAATGAATAATAAAGGTCGATCATTGGGAACCCTTTTGCTAATTGATAAATTAAATAAGGAGGACGAATACGTTCATCCGGAACAAGCGTTGCCTACTTTTAACTTGACCACTTTTCGTGATATCGTATGTCTATCCCCAGCTATGAAAAAAACAGTTTCATCGGCGAAATTATATGCAAATCGTCCCAATGCTCCTATATTGATTACCGGGGAACATGGAACAGGAAAACAGCTTATGGCACAAAGCATCCAGAGCTTTTTCCGGTCAGAGATAGGTGATTACGTAAGTATCAATTGTGCCGCTGTATTGGATAACGAAACGGCACGCTTCTTTTTTAATTCTCGTGATGAAAAGCCGGAAACTGCACAGAAATGTGCAGTTGATCTTTCAAATGTTGGGACGCTTGTGCTTGAAAATATATGGGAGGCAAGCGAAAAATTGCAGGCTAACATATTGTGGATGACCTATGGAAAATTGGATCGTATCTTTATAAGTCAAAAGCCAAAAAGATTACAAACCTCCGTTATTACGATTATTCCATCAGATAAATGGGATATTTGCAAGCAAAATGTTCGAGCAGATTTACTACAGCGTCTGCAAACCTTTATCCTGACAGTACCGCCGCTTCGTAAGCGAAAAGAAGATATAGCGGCTTTGTTTTTTCGTTATTTATATGGTAATTTGGATTATAGCCGACCTGTTCTCAGCAAGGACAGCGGACTGCTTCCGGTTTTGACTAATTATTCGTGGCCGGGAAATGTAAGTGAACTTCGTAATGTCAGTCAGCGATACGCATTGGAGTTTACCGCACGAACAAAGCTGACAAGAACCGGAAAAAAACGACTGCTCATTGATTGTATCGGCGAACAAAAACTATATGACGATATTCTTGAACAGCTGGCAGTCCCACAGGATGTAGAAAAAATGAACGGTGAACAGCTAACCGAACTGACCGATAAACTTAAAGAACTTTTGCTTTATAATAATGAACAGATTGCAGAAAAATTGAGAATCAGCCGAACAAGTATGTGGCGCAAAATGCGGCAATCACAAACATAAAACAAGAAGATTGCAGATTTATAAACCCCTAAAACTGCATCTAAATAGAGGTTTGCTTTTATTAAGTATAATAAAAAACAGACAAAGAATGGAATTTTATATTGACATATGTCAATAATAAGATTACAATATACCTAATGAAGATCAGCCCAATCATATCATAATTATGATTAGAAATTTGGGATTTCATTAACAAAACGGAGGGAATCTAAATGAAATTAATCGTGCCAACCGAAAGCAAAACACTTGATGCACCAGTTTGCCCATCCTTTGGACGGACACCATATTTTGTTCTGTTTGATACCGAAAATAATACCCATGAATTTTTGGATAATTCTGCGGCTGCAAGCCAAGGCGGAGCGGGCATTAAGGCTGCTCAAATGCTGGTTGACAGCGGCGCACGTGTGCTGCTTACGTACCGCTGTGGTGAAAATGCAGCAAATGTGTTAAAAGCAGCGGATGTTCAAATTTATAAAGCAGAAGATGTTACTTTGGAACAGAATATTACCAAATATAAAGAAGGCAAGCTGCCGATGCTGACCCAAATTCATCCCGGATTCCATAATCATGGGGGAGCGAACAAATGAGAATAGCGGTACTCAGCGGAAAAGGCGGAACAGGTAAGACCTTTGTTTCGGTGAATCTGTCTTGTGCTGCTGAACAAGCTACTACCTATGTAGACTGTGATGTGGAAGAACCAAATGGACACCTGTTTTTAAAACCTGTGCAGCTGGAAAAATCAGGGGTTACAGTAGCGGTTCCTGTTGTAGATAATCAAAAATGTACCGGATGCCGGACTTGTGTGAATTTTTGCAAGTATAATGCAATCGCATTTATTAAAGAGAAGCCTCTGATCTTTTATGAAATTTGTCATTCTTGCGGAGGCTGCCATCTTTTTTGTCCGGAACATGCAATTTCGGAAAAACAGCGGGAAATTGGATCTATTGAAAAAGGAAAATCCGATCAAGTTACCGCTTTAACCGGTAAATTAAATATTGGAGAAGTTTCGGGTGTTCCGATTATTAAGGAATTAATCAAGAATTTTCCTGAAACAGAAACAACTGTAATCGATTGTCCGCCCGGAAGTGGGTGTACGGTCATGGAAAGTATTCAACTTGCAGATTTTTGTGTATTAGTTGCAGAACCAACTTTATTTGGAGTGCACAACCTATCTATGGTTTATGATTTAGTAAAAAAATTTAAAAAACCATATGGTGTGGTACTTAATAAGTGCATGCCTGAAAGTAACCCGGCAGAACAATTTTGTATCGATCACCAAATAAAGATTTTAGCAAAAATCCCATATGACGAACAATTAGGTAAACTCAATTCGAACGGGCTTGTAGCGGTACGCGAAAACAAAACCTATCAGGAAATTTTTCATAATCTGCTAAACGATATTGAAAAGGAGGCAGTACTATGAAACAACTCCTGGTTCTAAGCGGAAAAGGTGGAACAGGAAAAACCACAGTCGCAAGTGCTTTGATTAAATTGAGTAAATGCAGTGCATATGCTGACTGTGATGTAGATGCTCCTAATCTGCATATCACTGCA
The DNA here is from genome assembly GCA_938014855.1 of uncultured Clostridia bacterium. Classification (GTDB taxonomy): domain Bacteria; phylum Bacillota; class Clostridia; order Oscillospirales; family Ruminococcaceae; genus Anaerotruncus. The sequence continues at coordinate 7,234 of CALLQM010000387.1, forward strand.
TCGCAAATGTCCGAACCTGAAAAATCGGATTATTACGGATTTGGAAAAGCCGAAATTGATCAAGAAACTTGTATTAATTGTGGGCTTTGTGAAAAGAATTGCCGCTTTGATGCTATCCAAGGCACAACGATTGATCCGTTTGCATGTGAAGGCTGTGGTGTTTGCGAAAAGATTTGTCCGGTGCATGCAATCGTCATGCGCGATCATGCTTCCGGAAGTCTTATGTTGTATAAAAATGAACACCATGTATTTTCGACAGCAAAACTCAATATGGGAAGCGGAGCTTCGGGTAAACTGGTAACCGCTGTAAAACAGAGACTAATCAAAGAAGCAGAGGAAGAACCGTTTGCAGTTATTGATGGTTCTCCGGGCATTGGCTGTCCGGTTATTGCATCGATCAGTGGCGTCCACATGGTGCTGGTTGTAGCTGAACCGACTTTGTCCGGCATGCATGATATGAACCGCATTTTAGATACTGCAAGGCATTTTAATATAAACTGTGCAGTTTGTATTAATAAGTATGATGTAAATGAAGAACATTCGAAAAAAATCGAACGTGATTGTGAAGACTTAAACATTCCTGTAATTGGAAAAATTCCGTTTGATGAAACCGTGCTTGAGGCAGTAAATACATGCCAAAGCATTGCATCATATCCGGACAGCCCGGCAGGTAAAGCGATTCGCTCTATTTGGGAACAATTAAAAAGTTATTTATAAGATGATCATTAAAACAGCAGGAGAATCACTCTTGCTGTTTTTAATTGTGATATAATTTTATTATTCAGCCACTCGTATCCATATTAAAAAAGCGGTCACCAATAAAGATGTTCGAGGATTTTGTGCAATATCATCAACAAAAATAGAAAACATGTGTCAATTATTATGTTGACAACTCACAAATAGAGTGGTATTATAAAAGCAATGGAAGTTGGGTTGTTACTGTTAAGTCAGGCAAGACCAAATTTTACAGGGAATGTGGTGTATCTCTGTAAAATTTGGTCTTTTTATTTTTAGGAGGTGAATCAAAACCTTCATGAATATATTAAAACCTATCAACAATAACATTGTGAGCGCGTATGGTGATGATGGCAGAGAGATTGTTGTTATGGGAAAAGGGATCGGTTATAAGGCAAAAAGTGGCGGCTCAATTCCAAGGGATCAGATTGAAAAGATTTTTCGCATGGACAGTCAGGACGAAACAGACCGGCTGAAAACATTGTTTGCCAGCCTGCCAATGGAACATGTGCAGGTTTCAAATAACATCATAACCTATGCAAAAAACAAACTGGAGAAACGGCTGAATCATAATATTTACATAACATTGACGGATCATATCAGTTTCGCGGTGTACCGTTTTCAGCATGGAATGGAATTTCATAACGCTTTGTTAATGGAAGTGCGCAGATTCTACCATCCAGAATATTTAATCGGTAAGTATTCTTTGGATTTGATTGAAAAACAACTGGGCATTCGATTTCCGGATGATGAGGCGGCGTCTATCGCATTACATATCGTGAATGCGGAGTACGATGCATCGATAAGGGATACAATCCATATTACCCAGTTGATTCAAACAATTATGGAATTTGTCAAAAGTATCGTGAAATACGAGCTCAATGAGCAATCATCCAGTTATGAGCGATTTGTGATTCATCTGAAATTTCTTGCACAGAGAATCCTCAAGTCTGAAATCATGAAAGTTCATGATCCTGTATTGGTTACGATGATATCCGCGCAGTATCCGAAAGAATTCGGCTATAGTGAAAAAATTGCAGATTTAATAAGCCAGCGTTATCAATATCAAATTTGTGAAGAAGAAAAAGCATACCTTACTCTGCATATCCGAAGAATCATGCTGGAAAATCTGGGTGAAGAATAAATTCGAAAAGGGTCGATATCATGTTACAACAACTAAAACATATTTTTTTAAAACAAACAAACATAACAATAAGTTGTCCCGTTGAAGGAGAAGCGGTATCCATCAAACAAGTCAATGATGAAACTTTTCGTGATGAGATTCTTGGAACAGGGATGGCGATTAAACCGACGAAAGGTCGTGTGGTTTCTCCAATAGACGGTACGGTAACCGTATTATTAGAAAGTAGTCATGCGGTTAGTCTCCAATCGGACTCGGGTGTCGAAATTTTAGTACATGTTGGGTTGGATACAATCAAACTGCAAGGTCAATATTTTAAGGCACATGTTAAGGTGGGCGATCAAGTCAAAGCGGGCGATTTGCTTTTAGAATTTGATCCCACTGCAATTCAAAATTCAGGTTATGATACGATTACTCCTGTCGTAATTCTTAATACAAATGACTTTTCAAACATAGAATTTGTTGGGGATGGTTTTTTAAAAGAGCAGGATGATTTTATGCGTCTTGTAAAATAATGCGAATTACAGCAATAAGAAGGAGAACGGTGGATGATTACAGGAAAAGGCTTGCCGGTATTTCCCGGTATTGCTGCGGGCAAAATTTTTTGTTATCAAAAGCAGATAATTCAGATGCAGCAAAATCAAAATCCTGATTTTAAAACGGAAAAAGTACGATTTTTGGAAGCGAAACAGACAGCGGATCAACAGCTAGCCGCACTATTTGAAAAGGTCAAGGTAGAAGTCGGCGAGCAGGAATCGATGATTATTGATGTTCAGCGAATGATGATGGATGATCCTGATTTTAATGAGGCAGTCATTGCAGAACTAAAAGCAGGGAACAGTGCAGAACAAGCGGTCAACCATGCGGGAGAACAATTTGCAACGTTCTTTAAGGAGCTAGATGACACTTATATGCAGGCACGTTCTGCGGATATTTTAGATATTGCTGAGCGACTGGTTAACATTTTATCAGGGAAATCGGAAACTGGTTTGCAAATCGACCAACCCAGTATTGTGGTAGCAGACGATATCACGCCAAGCGAAGCAATACAGCTGGACAAAAAGAATGTTTTGGCTCTCGTAACTTTACAAGGTTCCAGTCATTCACATGCCGCGATTTTGGCGCGTACGTTTGGAATCCCATCCCTTGTGCAGGCGAAAATTTCGGAAGATCTACAGTTGCTGAATGGACGGCAAATGATTGTAGACGGGTTTCAGGGGATATTTTACATAGATCCGGATGAGCAGACAATGAAACTGATGCAAGAAAAAATTCATAAAGAATCGAGCAGGCATCTTGGTTTAGAAAAATTGCGAGGTGTACAAAGTATCACTGCCGATGGAAAAAAGATTGCTTTGTATGCAAATATTTCTAATATAAACGATATTCAATGTGTATTAGAGAACGATGCGGAGGGAATTGGTCTTTTTCGGAGTGAATTTCTATTTTTAGAAAAGTCCGAATATCCTTCAGAAGAAGAGCAATTCAATGCTTACCGCAAAGTAGTCGAAGCTATGCAAGGCAAACGCGTCATTATCCGAACAATGGATATTGGTGCAGATAAACAGGCGGACTATTTCCATCTTGAACCCGAGGAAAACCCTGCGCTGGGTTACAGAGGAGTACGTATTTCTCTTGATCGTACGGAACTTTTTAAAACGCAGCTTCGTGCAATTTGCAGGGCAGCCGCTTTTGGTCGTGCAGCTATCATGTTCCCAATGATTATCTCAGTTGATGAAGTGCAAAAGTGCAAAGCGCTCTTGCAGCAGGTTTTGCACGAACTGAAACAACAAAAAATCCCAGTAGGTAATGTAGAAGTCGGAATTATGATTGAGACACCCGCGGCGGTTATGCTAAGTGATCAACTGGCGCAAGAGGTGGATTTCTTTAGTGTAGGAACCAATGATTTGACGCAGTATACGCTGGCGGCAGACCGCCAAAACCCAAAAGTGGAGGCTTTATACGATTCTGGGCATCCCGCCGTACTTAAAATGCTTTCTCTTGTTGCTCAAAATGCGAAACAAGCCGGTATTTGGGCTGGTATTTGTGGAGAACTCGCGGCAGATACTCGGTATGCAGAAACCATTTTACAGATGGGATATACAGAATTGTCGGTACCTCCGGCATATTTGCTGGAGTTAAGAAAGACGGTTCGGGAGAGCGTCGCTGACCCGACCAGTAAAGGAGGCGAACTATATGAAAACCGTATTACATACTGTCCATGATAAGTTGGGGATTCATGCAAGGCCTGCCGGTCAAATCGTAAAACTAGCTTCACAGTATAAAAGCGATATCAAATTTTCTACTGCTGCCAAAACGGTTGATGCGCGGAGAATCATGGCACTGATGGGACTTGGTGTACATGCAGGCGATCAGCTAAAAATAACGTTTAATGGAACGGATGAGACAGCGGCAGCAGCGGCATTCTCAGCATATTTGAAACAATCTCTTTAAAATCGGTAAAAACCTGTCAATGGCAGGTTCGATTATAATCGTGCGGCCTGAGGTAACCGCACGTTAATAAGAGGAGGAATTCATATGATGAAGTACCTGCAAAAGCTCGGCAAATCCTTGATGTTACCGGTTGCCTGCTTGCCTGTGGCTGGCATTCTCAT
>CALLQM010000388.1 GCA_938014855.1 uncultured Clostridia bacterium
CTTTTACAACGTCAATACTGTCTACAACTTCTCCGCTTAACCCTATCGGCTGAACAGGCATCTGCTGTCCATACTGCGATTGATTAAACTGTTGCTGTTGTGATTGAAGCTGTGCAAGCCTATCTGGATACGGGTTGATCTGCCCGTACTGCTGTTGATACATTGGATTATTTTGAAAATAATAAGGGTTTGTGTATGGTTGCATTCTTCATACCTCCCGTTTCTTTACTTATATTGTAAGTCCGGAAAAGTACAAATACCACGCCATAAAACCGCCATAAATCCGCCACAAAACCGCCATCTATATTCAGTTGTATTTCAAAGAAACGCCCCGGTAATACATCGGAGCGGCTTTCAGAATTTTCTTCTTCATTTTCTGGTTTATGCGTTCCACTGTTCGGCTACAGTATCCCATAATTTCTGCCGCCTCTTCCAGTGTTTTCCCGTCATAAACCCGTAACCGGAAAAGCTGTTCTTCCCGGCTGTCAAATCCTGCTTCATGAAGATAGAATTGCTTCTCATCCTCAATAAATTCTTTATAATAGCATTTATCCATTTCATCTCCTCCCTTATGAAATGGACTCCTTTACATAGGAATTACACCGCTTAATAAAAAGCCGATTAAAGCACCGACAACGGCGGTAATAATGCTCGTTACCACGGTGTCGTATCGCTTTACCGGCTTCTGCATAAGAGCCTCTACATTCACATCAATCTTGTCCAGTTTTTCATTGATATGCTTTCTGTCGCTCATGGACTCCACCATAGCTTTTTCTGTGGACTCAATGCGATTGTAAAACTCTTTATGGTCTGCTGAGTTTTTCTCCCTCAACTGTTTCAGATCATCCTCAATCTGTTTAAAGCGGTGTTCATTTACACACTTGTTCTCGCATTCATTCATCTGAACACCTCGTATTCTGCATATTCCTCCAAAAAAATTTCTGCCTGCCCATCCTCACCTAAATGACAGAACCCTGCGAAAGCCGGGAGGAACAACTTTCACGCACCGACTTATACGATTGTCGAAATCGGAATAACCCCACGGAAGTAACTTTCTGGCGTGCCAGAGTTCTCATATGAAGCAGAGCTTCCATTTTCAGAAAAGCTTGTGACGCCTTCTTTCCCTTGTTTGTCATAGTGATATTCCGCAATTCGTCTAATCTTGGTTTCGTAATTCAGCATTACAGAGTCATGCGCTTTCTGTTTACTTTCCGCTGTGGAAAATCCGTTCGGATATACCCTTGAAAGCACTTCCTCTGTTGCATCCTCAATCAAGGTCAGCAGGAAAGAGTCTTGACAGCTATCGTAATCATCTCCTGCATAATCCTTAAGAGATTGGAATAATTTCTGTTCCGTGTCCGTCCTGCTCACCTCTTTCTTTACTCTGATTTCTTTGGTCTGCCTCTTTTGGAACTTGACCTCGGTTTTGCTACCGCATCCGTATCCATCACAATATCCTCATCAGACGGCTCTTCCAAAAAAAGAGGCTCCTCATTAACAGGAACCTCTTCCCCCGGATTGTAGTATCTGCCGTTATGTTTCACAAGATGATCGTAAACCATATTAATCACCGTTCACATTCAGTACATATACGCCATCCATTCCCTCGTAAGACGGAATTGCCAGCTGAGATACGGTTGTGAGGATTTTAACCGGCGGGCCAGCCTCTGTCTTAACCGCAATCGCAACGCCACGGTCAAGGATTGTTACATCCGCTGTCGGATTTCCGATGAGTGTTCTCTCTTCCGGTGTTGTACCGAACCAAGTTGTTCCGACTCTGTTTGAACCAAGAATGGTCACGGTATCATCCGGGAAGAACTGCTTCTCTGCGCCTGTGTAGTCTTTGTACACCTTGTCGTAAATCAGCGGTGTAAGTCCTGTGTTCTGACGGAACACCTCTTTTACAATCGCATCATTTACATAAGTAACAGCGTTGCCCATGACATTTACCAGAGCTGCCTTGATCTGCGCGGATTTCAGCAGATAGTTGAACGTATTGCTTGTCATCAGCGCATAAGTCGGTGTGAAGCCAAGTTTTCTCAGCTTTTTCTTCGCATCATTTACATCATCGAGCGGGGTTGCTGTGTCTGCTTTATCCCATGCACTTGTGCCGGTAAGAGATGTGTAGTGCGCTGTTTTCCAACTTCCATCCGGGTCGTAGTTGTATGTGTAGATTGTATTGTCTACTGTTCCGAGAGAAATCTTCGGCGTTCCTGCATCGGTCGCCAGAAGCTGCATCCTCATGGACTCAATGGCAATATCAGCCGCATCCACCAGTTTGCTTACATCGTCAAATGCGTTTGCAAGAGCCTGTCTAACAAACGGGTTGTTGTCACGCTCTGCCGCCGCAAGCATGAGCATATCGCGCTCTCTGACATGCATGGACTCACGGAAGAAAGCAAGTTCTGTGTTCTCTGTTTTGAAGCCCTCACGGGTTCTGATCTTCGGCTGTGCATCCAGATTAGATACGTTCAGCATCATGTTTACGCCGAGCGTCTGTCTCAGCCAGTCAATAGAAAGTCCTACGGTTCTGTCGTTCGGGAAGAACTCCTGCCCGATAAACGGTTCTTTGTTGCTGGCATCTTCATTGATGTATCCGGCAACATAATTGGATTTATAGATATCCTCAAATCTCATATTGATTTATTCTCCTTTCTGCCCCTTAACTGTTTGGGGTTAGCAACTAATTTTTAGCCGGTATATTTTTTTACGCTCCCACGCCTGCTCCAAGTGTTCCGACAACTTCCGGTTCTTCAAAAATGATATTGCATCCTGCATTGATAAGAGCCGCCACCAGTGCCGCATCGTAAGTCTTGCCGCTGTTTGTCTGTGCACGCCCTGTATTGACATACGCACGTTTCAGAATAGTTCCCTGCGGTCTGGACGCATACACATCATCCAGAAGAATACCAACTGCTCCAGTCCACGGTGTCGCTGTTACCGGCTTTCCATCCTTAGCAATCGGCATACCAGCTTTTACATACTTCTCTCCTGTTTCTGCATCTGTATCGGAAACAGATGTAAAATCAATCGTCATAGACACGCCTTCAAATTTTGTTCTGTTGAGAATTTCAACTCCGAGTCCAACATCTACAGAGTTGTAACCCATATCTCCTCTTGCCATAAATGATTACCTCCTACATATAGCGTTCTAAGTTACTTGTGTTTACGCCGGTTTTCTGATGTGCAAGTTCCTTTGCAACATCTCCAACCCATGCGTTTTTGTCTGCACTTCCGGTTCCTGCCTTGATATCAGGATTGCTTTTGATAAGTTCCTGTACGGCGTTTTCTCCGGCAGTCTTGATTTTCGCTTTCACGAATTTATCCAGAGCAGAAAAGAACTTATCCACATCCGGCAAATCCCCAGTCAGTTCAGAAAGAGACTCTGC
>CALLQM010000389.1 GCA_938014855.1 uncultured Clostridia bacterium
GACAGCAAGTTTGCAAATGTTATGGCGTTTTTAGGCAGTCCGCTGGCGGCGCTGTAACGCGGCAGTTAAAGTTTGATGCGTATGAAATCGGCCAAAGCATTGCGCCGGGGGTGCCGGTCATGATCCCAGCTACCGATCCGTCTGTGCGGCTGGTGCTGAAATCAGGCAATTTTGGCCAGCCGGATTTTTTCCAGCGCGCGCTGGATCGGACAGGCTGCAAAAAAGAAGGTGAAGATCGATGAGCGACGTGAAAACGCTTTGCGCAGAGGCCTGCAGGATTGCGCACTCTCTTTATGCCCGCGGAAAGACCTTGGGCAGCAGCGCAAACATCAGTTTCCGTATCGGTGACTGCGTCTATATCTCAGCGAGCGGAAGCTGTTTTGAAACCTTGAGCCCGAACGATTTTTCCTGCATAAGCCAAAGCGGAAAACTTTTCTCCGGGCCTAAACCCAGTAAGGAATGGCCGCTGCATCTCAGCGTATACGCGGCGCGCCCGCAGACCGGCGCGGTCATCCATGTCCACAGCACCTACTGCGTTTTGTGGAGCTGTGTGCCGGAACTCAAGAGGGAGGACTGTGTGCCGCCCAATACACCCTATCTGCGCATGAAAGTTGGAAAAGTGAACTTGGTAAACTATGCGCAGCCCGGAAGCCAAACGCTGTTTGATGCTTTTAAAGAGCAGGCCGCCCGGGCAGACGCGTGGCTGCTGCGTAGGCATGGGCCGGTTGTTCCGGGAGAGACGCTGGCGCAGGCTTATTATGGGCTGGAGGAACTGGAAGAAAGCTGCCGCATCGCATGGGAACTGCGCAGCGCGGGTATTACTTTAGAATAGAAAGCGGAGGGATTGTGGTGATTGCCAACGCTGTTAACAGTGTGGTGGAGATGCTTGTGGTGATGGCCCTTGGGTTTTTCCTCGCAGGCAGCAAGTTTTATCGAGAAAACCGAGCCAAACAAGTGCTAAACCAATATCTGTCGGCGGTGGCAATCCCCGTCTATCTTTTTTACAATGTATGGTCGTCGTTTTCAACCCGCACCGAGCTGCTTGCGACACTGGCAAAGCTGCTGATTCCGGTAGCGGTGATTCTTGCGCAATATCTGATCGGTTTCATTTTGTGCAGGTTCTTGCGCGTGCAGGCAGGGCGGCAGGGCGCATTTATCGATGCCTGCGCCTTATCGAATGTCGTCTTTTTGGGTTTTCCCGTTATGATAAGTATGTTTGGCGAACAGGTTATTCCGGATGGAATGGTCTATTATATTGCCAATACGCTGCTGTTTTGGACGCTTGGCACCTATTTGCTGCGTGTGGACGGCGGGCAGAAAAAGGGGTTTTTCCGCAGAGAAAATCTGATCTGTATTCTTTCGCCGGCCATGATTGGCCTTCTAGTTGGGGTGGCGGTACGCCTGATCGGCTTACCGCTGCCGGGCTTTTTTGCCACGGCGGTAAAAAACGTTTCCGCCACCTGTTCTCCGCTTGGACTTTTATTTGTTGGCGCATCCATCCGCAGTGCAAAGCCCTTTGATCGAAGCTTTTCGCGGGATATCGCCGTGCTGTTTACGGCCCGGTATCTTGTGATGCCGGTGCTACTGGGGCTTTTATTTCTTATTCTGCCGATTGCAGCGCAGAGCCGTCAGGTATTTTATATTCTGGCGCTGATGCCTGCCATGACGCAGCTTGGCATCATGGCACACCGCTATCACAGCGATTCGGAATTCACCGGCGCATGGATCGCGCTTTCATCCGTAATCGGCATCGTCACCATCCCGCTCTTTGCGTGGCTGCTGCAAAATGTTTTTATTTATAACTGAGTCGCTTTTCTTCGATTGGTTTGGTCAAAATCGGGCGATTTTAAAACTTACTGTGAATAAAACCAGATTCTATCATATTTGTTATAAATTTGTATGATATTTAGACTATCATTACTTGACATACCTGGTACAGGTTGGTACAATTTAACTGTACTAGAAAGAATAGGATAACTGTCAGCACCATTTGGAAAATGGTGTTTTTGGATGGATACTAGACATTTTCTGATTTTTTTCGGGAAATGTCTTTATTTTTTATGTAGGAGGAAAAGCCATGAATTCCGAGACATTTTCAAAAATGATCGTATTAATTGCTGCAGGATTATATGAAAAAGAGCAGAATAAATACGACCGGATTTATCCTTACAGCAACAAGCTGATCCATGGCATGGAATCTGTTTGCGGCCGAGTGTGCAAGAAACAGTCCCAATTATTCGGTACAGATATACGACTTACATGAAGCGGCCTTTATTCAAAAATATACCACACGGCATGTTTGTGATTGGTTTAATGGCTGGAGCGAAAACCTGCTTTCAGAGATTAAGCAAAATGAGCTTTGGCATACAGGACCTTTGGTCAAAGTGCATTGTTCGGGGAAAGAAAAGGTTACTGAGGAATGCGTAGATTTAATTGGACTGCAAGAAGACGACTTGTTAAACGGAATGGATCAAAAGCAAGTTTATAAACGGCTAATGCATCTGTCTGAAAATGATTATGTCTCAACACGTCGATTCTTAATTGAAAATCCTGTTATAACGGAATCCGATTTGCGACGGATGAAGGTGGAGAATAGCGATATCAGTGATATCCTATCCGTTTTAGAGATTGCCTATGAACGCGTTCCAAGCGGAAGTTATACATGTCCTTCCTGCGGATGGACGCTCATGTTCGACGGGCTGCAGGCGTTTTGCTGTAATTCTTCCTGCACAGCAGCAAAGCTGGTCGCAGAGAGGTTATCCCCTATTTCTGCTGTCGATCATTTACGGTTAAAGCATGGTGTTATGCGGTATCTTTCAATTCCCGGCCAGCTCGAATTACAAATAAAAGCATATGCAGAAAAATTGGGCCTTCAAGCGGAACTATGGCCCAACAAGGACCAGTATGATATTGGCATTACATTTCCCGGCGGGGACTATTGGGCGGTTGATGCAAAAACGTATAGAAACCCCTATCAATTAAGAAAAGCGATTTTTGAAGACCACGATTTTTATCGGGCAAAATGGGACCGCGCATACTACGTTATACCAAGTAACTTATTGGCGGCATATCCGGCTTATTGCGATATTTGCAACGATCGATTGAGAAACATGCATTCTGCAATTCGATGTATTACCGATCGAAAACTCAAAACGCTTATGAAAGGGGGGTCTATAAATGGCACGAGATGACCAGTTGCGTGCCACGCTGCAAAGCATTTATCCCAATGATTTGCCAAAATACAGCCTGCAGAAATTTATAGAGACGGAAATGGTGCTGTCCGTATTGGAGGCATTAGCGCCAGATCAAGATGTTGTAAAAGCTTATCTCCTGCTTTGCAATTACTCTGTGATAGGAGCAAAGGCCAATTTGGAGAAAATAGCTTATCTGCAACAAGCTCACTTGAGACTGAGGACATATGCATCAAAGCAAAACTGGGAAAAGGCTTTGGATAACTATCAATCTCCGGTTTTTGACGGAATCCGGCAATATAAAATTTCTGAAGTGCAAAAGCAGGATAAGTGCATTCTGCAAATCAAAAGAAATACCGGATCGATTCCTGCTCCTGGACGTCCGGAACTTTATCGGGAAGAAATTTTAACGTATCAAGAAAAAACGCCCGATCCAAAGTATGCGAAAAGCGGAACATTTTCTTATAAGATCGATTCGTATACCAATCCCCTATCGGAGGTTACATTAAGTCAGGTCGTTTCCGGACATACTCCTCAGACTGATCAAAAAGAGCCACGAGCGCCGATCAAGGTTTCATACCCTGAACTGCTTTTCGCAGCCCGAGAGATTCATAAAGAATTCCCCAATGATTATTGTGAGAATGTGCTTTTAACGAATACCATTAAAGAGGTAATCGGATCCCATGTGAAAGTCTGTGAACAGCTAACAATTGATCAAGTAACCAACATAGTGGGCATGGTAGGTTCCGGGAAATCCACTTTGATCAAAGTGCTTTCCTATGTTTTAGCAAAAAGAAATCAGAAAGTTATTTTAGTGGTGGATACCGTAACAGAAGTGATGAGTCTCTTTGCGTATTTTAACAAACTTCACGTATCGGTTTCTCCCCTTATTGGCAGAAATGAACGCATTAAGTATGTGGAACAGCTTATTGTACCGGGGGAAAAGTACTTAGATGATTCTGCATCCCGATATCTGACTGCCGCCTGCTTACTTGATGGGATGGAACCAATTGGGGCAGAAGCGCCTCAGTTTGGGCAGGAGCCCTGCTTTAAGCTAATTAATCATAAAAGAAGATATGTATGCCCCTATTATAATAGATGCCCCAATACGCTGATGCAGCGCGATACCCTGAAATCCAATATTGTGGTCACGACAGTTGCCGGTTTAGCTGCCACTCGCATTGGTGCAAGTCGCACTTTGTTTGTAAACTATGTTTTAAAACAAGCCGACCTTGTAGTATTTGATGAATGCGACAGAGTGCAGAAAACATTAGATGAATTTTTTTCTCCATCAACGGCATTTATCGAATTTATACATGAAATTGCCGATGAGTGCCATACGGACTTAAAAAAACCGAATGAGCAGCGGCTCATCAATCAAAATGACTCTTACTATGCTGAACTTTTAAAAAAGGCAGCCACTATACTGGATATTGTTCAAAACGCGGTTGGATCTGAACGTGAAACTTGGAAATCGATGCTTTCGGACACCTTTTCTGCTGCGACTTTGTTGGAACGACTGAAAGAGGATGGCCTTGCCGACAACATTCTTGCGTTTTTACAGCAATTAATTGATAAACCACGGGAAGCCGCTTGGCTGGATGTATTTGAATTATCCTGCAATAGTCTCAATGACATGGCCTTTGATACCGCGCTTAAACAAAGGCTAAAAGAAAATAAAATATCTCTGGATGATAAGTCGATATCCCACGTTAAGTTGTTTATCATTATTGCAAAATTTGACGCATACATCCATGATCTTGACGAAGTATATGCCTTAACAACAAATTTTGATGATCCAAACCATCAGCTTTATAATTTTCTGCAGGCGCGGTTTACGGCCCAGCAGCGCATTTTGCCTTCTGCATTGATTGGAAACCTGTTTGGAATGAAAAGCAGTCGCCAAAAGGGACTCGAATTGTATCGGCAATATGCGTTTGGACGCGCGCTGATGACAGAGCTTCCTTGGCTGCGTATGCGAAGGGATGGAGCGGCACTTGGTCCGCATGCTTTACTGCTCTCCGGCTCGAGCTGGGCAAAGGGCTGTCTAGAGTATCATGTAAACTGTCCCGTCAATTATTTACTGGAGGCTGAGCAGTGGAAACGGGATGTGCTTGCAAAAACAGAAGTCATGGAACTGGGCATTTTAGTTCGGGTATCCGGCAACGGCCGGCAGGATCGGCAAGCTCATTTGGATTGTGTTATTGAAAAAAGCATGGATTCAATTGTCGGGGAATTACAGCGGGATGGCAAAATACTGATGATTGTGAATAGCTATCAGGAAGCTGCATATGCCCGTCAAAGAATTCAGATTCGTCTTACGAAGGTGGATAGAGAAATTAAGGTTGCGGCTATGGTACGTTCTGAGGACGTTGTACAAAATGAAAATGAAGCAATTCCCCGCGGTGGAATTGCAAAATTTCATCTGCATCCGGCACGTATTTTGATAGCCCCCGCGGCAGCCATTGAGCGCGGATATAATATTGTAGATGAAACCGGACATTCCGCATTGTCCAGTGTGTTTTTTCTGGTTCGCCCCATGCCGGTTCCGGATGATATCGGGGAAAGGTGCAGCAAATTAAATGGGATGGTCGCCCAGCGTTATGCGGATTATGCTTTAGACAATGAGTTTAAAAAAGTTGCAGGACTGCGTGTTTACGCGACCAAGCAATGGCATATGATCGAACGAAATTCCCAAAAAGGATTAAAGTATCTGCCTAAAGTGTTAAAAAAGGATACGACGGCCAGTATTTTTATTTTAATTCTACAGATTTTTGGGAGACTAGCAAGAATTACAGATCCGGACAAACCGGCTCCGCGGATCTATTTTGCTGATGGCGCTTTCCGCAGAAAACTTGGGGATACAGACGGATACGATTGTCTGAATGAACTGCTCTCATATTTAAAGGACATGATGAACGATCCGCAGCAGGGTGAAATTGCAAAGACTCTATATGCCCCTTTTTATGAAGCTTTTAAGAAAGGAATTCAATACGATGAGTACAGCGATCTTCCCGATGACTTATATACCGAAGAAGAATATTAAAATTAAGATATTCTCCTTAGGATTTCCACAGGAATGGAAAAAGGTACTGATAGAGTTGACGCAGCAGACCCGACCAAACTTTAACTTTGATTATGCACTGCCAAAAAACTATTTAAAAGACTATTTAAACAGTTGGATGGAAAACATTGTGGATATTAAGCCTTTACGCGCAGAGTCGGACGACAGCGCATGGCTCATATCGATGGACCCACCAGATCTAGAAAAAATATGTGAAATTTTGAAACTTTGGGTTGCAGTCACATATATGAATGAATACGTTTCGGATGAAACAAAGGCTCTTGCAAAGGCGCTGATTGCAAAAATGACTGCTAAAGATTGGCGCCCTGAAATTCGCCAGACGGAAACGGTTCTTTTTTCTGACGACGGGTGCGCCGCGAATGATTATACATACAGGGCATTTTCCCTGCTTGCAATGAGCCGCTTAATCGGACAAAAGATCTATTTGTCTGGAACGGAAATGACGATTTGCCGTACGGACAAAGATGAACTAATGACCGTACCGATTTATGCACAAGGTGAAAAAAAAATCGATCCATATGCATTTGTAATAAAGCTATCTGTACAGACAACCCCTCCTCAGAGAAAAGCAATGCTGGTATGCGACCTGTCCATAAGAAGATTTATTCCGCGTGTAAGAAAAGCGGACCTTTGGCTTAAAAATAGAGTGATCGCTCACGTGCGGGTTGCAGAGAATCATTTTAAAAAAATTGCAATACAGTATAGCCGTTCTAAGAAAACAATTGTCTGGAATCAAACGGATGAAAAATGCTACAACTTATATGAATTTACACCCCTCCCAAAAGTAAGAGATGTGCTCTGCAATGTGGAGACCTATTTTAGTCCGAACGCGCGGCCACAGATTTTCTGCCCGTTTGCAAACGGGTTAATCTGGGCGGAGAAAAGCCAAATTGGAACGGGTGTTTCGGTTAAAGATAAAGCGGAGTTTTACGACCAGCTTTACGAGATGCTGTCGGATTATGTTTTTATCCCGGAAGTCCCCATCAAGCGCGGTGCGATTCATGCGCATTTTGAAAAAGATGCACAATCAAGACGAAAAAGACTTTCTGATTGTATGGAAAGCAAGATCCTAAATTTTGAAGTGTATTGCCATGACAAAGATAAGAGTCTTGCCCAAGATATTATCAGTGAAATTTGGGCACATTTTGGTGACAATGAAGCATACAAATCTATCGTTGATATTCGCACACAGATGATTGCCCTTGGGGAGATCGGCAACGCAATGGCTGGCGATCAGTATTCTCACGTTCTCGACAAAATTGAGCAGATTAAATTGCGTATACCGCCCGCAAAGGAACGAACTGCGGCGGTGATTGTCCTTCCGGGTAAAGATGACTTTAAGAAAAAAGGCAGCGAAAAAGACTCCCAAAACCCCGCCGGAGGAGACCCCAAGAACGCAATCCGCGCTGGCTTTGCAGACACTGGTCGTATTACTCAATTTATAACCCCGGAGCAAAAAGAGGAAGTGATAGCACACAAGGTAAAAGCTGCAACTTTAGATGTGTTTCGCCAGCTGGGCTATACGGAACCAATAAAAGAAAAAAATCTATTAGACAGGTGGCCGGCTTCTGTTATGGGGCTTCATGTTTTTACACAGCTGGAGCCGCTATATGGGAGGAGCCGAAAGGACCGTGCGCGATATTTACCAATCTATGTAACGTTTGAACCTGTCAGCGGGAAAATTTATGTGGACTGTGATGCGCTGGAAAAGCGTCATATTCCTTATCATGAAGCTGGAATTCAGTTGTCAAAGTTGTCACGTTCGCCGGATTTTGTGAAAAAGTGTACCGATGCATTTTTGGGTACGGTCAAGCAGCGGCTGCTTGGCTATCGAAATCTCTACAGAAATACGCCTGCACTTCTTATCATTCAGGCCGATGGCAACACACGCAGCGAAATGTGGCCCGGTATTTCCGATAAATCCATTTCCGGATATTCCTACCTCGAACCGTACGTACCGGAAAAAATAAATATAGGTGCGAAAGGTCGAGCTTATTTGCAGGCATTCACAGATAGTCAATTGCGGATTATGCGTGTACGCATTAATCAAAACAATAGCGAAATACCGGATTATTACACAGAAACAAAGATAGATGGTAAACGAGGCACCATACATAAATCCGCTTCCGGTATCTATCAATATCAAAATGTTTTCTGGGGACTGTCCGCGAAACCCAATGATCCCTGCTATACTTTGAGTTTCCAGCATTCTAAAATCGACCATCCATTTGAGGAGTATGACGAGCGAAATTTGGTTGAATTTTTCCCCCTTCAACTGCAAAGCGGAGATGATCCCTTAAAGTGGGCGCAGTTTTCTAATATGCTTCGGGAGTGTATGCCTCAGTATGCAGGCTCGGCGACAAAATTACCGGCCCCTTTGCATTTGGCCACATTATTAAAGGAATACCTGTTAATAAAATAAATTCATCTTTTTACCAGAGCAAAACCTCCCACCGTAGAATCAAACTACGATGGGAGGGCTTTCTTGCAACGTTGTTTTTAGGCTTATGCCATTTTGTTTTTGTAGAATTACTGGTGCAGGGTTTTTAGAAAGCGCAGGAGATTATCGACGGTGAGTTTCAGGTCGTTTTTGCTGCGCTTTTTGGCTTCGGAAAACGGGACGGCGACGCGGTTGATGCTAAAGATTGCCGAGACACCCTCGCCGTAAGCGCCCTCGATCTGATCGCCGATGTCGCCCACGACAGCAACGAGCGGCACGCTCTGTTTTTTTGTCCGGCGCGCCACGCCGATGACCACTTTTCCGCGCAGGCTCTGGAAATCGATCTTTCCTTCCCCGCTGATAACCAGATCGGCGTCTTGGAGCAGGTCGTCGAACCCGACCGTATCGAGAACGGTCTCGATTCCCATCTGCAGGCGGGAACCGAAAAAGGCAACCATGCCGCCGCCCATGCCGCCGGCTGCGCCCGCGCCCGGAAGATAAGCAATATCCGCGCCGAGCTGCTCGCTTATGATGTCCGCCGCGGCGCGCAGCTGTCCGTCTAAAAACTCGACCATTTCGGGGTCGGCGCCCTTTTGCGGGGCAAATACATACGCCGCACCGTTCGGTCCATAAAGCGGGTTATCAATATCACACATGGTGATGATTTCGGTTTCTTTTAAAGCTGGAAGAAGGGTGCTGGTATCGATTCGCTGGATTTTAGAAAGGGTTTCGCCCACCGGGATAAATGAATTGCCGTCGGCATCCAAAAAGCGTACGCCCAGAGCCGCCGCCGCGCCGGTACCGAGATCGTTGGTGGCGCTCCCGCCAAGGCCGACGATCAGCTTTTTGCATCCGCGTTTGACAGCGTCCTCGATCAGCTGCCCGACGCCATAGGTGGAGGTCTTTTCCGCATGGAGGTTTTCCCCCACCAGCGGAAGCCCCGCGCACGCCGCCATTTCGATGACAGCGGTCTTTCCGTCGTCAACTAGTCCATAGAACGCCTGCATGTCCTCCAGATACGGACCTTTCGCCGTTACCCAGACTTTTTCGCCATCCATCGCGGACAAAAAGGAATCCACACTTCCCTCCCCGCCGTCTGCGACGGGAATGGAAACGACTTCGGCTTCCGGATAATAGGCATGGATGCGCTCCTCCATAATGGAGCAGATTTCTGCGGAACTCATGGTCCCTTTGAAGGAATCGGGGATCAGCAACACCTTTTTCATAAATTTTGAATCTCCTTTTTTATCTCTAATCAAAACAAGGGACGGCGGACTGCACCGCCGTCCCTTTCATCCCCCCTGCCACTGTCTATCGAATAAACAAAGAGAGGATAAAGATACCGATCATCGAGCAGACACCTTCTACTAGAGTAACCATCGTCTGAGTTTTATAACCCTGTTGGGGCGTCATTTCTCCAAAGTTGGTGACCACCCAGAAGTAGGAGTCGTTCGCGTGGGAAACGGTCATTGCTCCGGCACCGATCGCCATCACAGTGAGCGCGGACATGGCGGGCGAAGAAAGCCCCAGCACGCCCATCAGCGGCGCAAGGATGCCCGCGGTCGTCGTGAGCGCAACAGTGGAAGACCCCTGCGCGGATTTAAGAATCGCGGAGAGGAGGAACGGGAAGAAAATTCCGATCGTTTCCAGCGCGGCGGAATGTTCGGTGATGTAGGTGACTAGACCGGAAACAGAGATCACTTTCCCCAAAACGCCGCCTGCCGCGGTCACAAACAGAATTGGGCCGACAGTTTTGAGCGTGTCATCGGTTAGTTTATAAAACTTGCTAAGTGTTCCGGTTGTGGAGAGCAGAAACACACCAAACAGGGTGCCGACTGCAAGCGCAATGATCGGAGTGCCGAGGAATGCACAGATGCTATAAAGTGCACCCTGCCATTTTGCCATGGAAGCGATCGAACCCAGCGCCATTAAAAGAATGGGAACGATGATCGGCGCAAGAGAACTCCAAGCTCCCGGAAGTGTGCCGTATTCGGCAACGATCTGTTCGTATGTTTTGGACGTTTCTTCTGCATCCAATTCGTCGGCCGATTTTACTTTAGTCCCGATGTATTTGGCAAAAAAGTAGGCGCCGACTAAAGCCGGGATCGAAACGAGTGCACCCATGCCCATGACAAGAAGCAGGTTGTCGCCGATTCCAAGCGTATTGGCGGCGGCAATCGGGCCGGGCGTCGGCGGGATAAACACGTGGGACGCATATAAACCGGCGGAAAGCGCAACGCTCATGGCAACACTGCTGGTGCCGGTGCGGCGCACCATCGCCTTGCGGATGGGGTTGAGGATTACAAAGCCGCTGTCGCAGAAAACCGGGATCGAAACGACACGCGCAGCGGACGGCGCGCGATCCAGTCTTCGATTCGACCT
>CALLQM010000390.1 GCA_938014855.1 uncultured Clostridia bacterium
ATGCAAGCATCGGTCATGCCTGCGGCCGCCTGAAGGAATCCTTTGTGCTTTTGGAGCAGATACGCACCATAGACCGCAGCAGGCTTCGGGAATATGTCGGAAGGCTGGATGAACAGGAAATGAAAAAAATTGACGAGGCGCTGGCAATCAGCGTCGGACTGGCTCCGGCGCCTATTTTATCAGGGAGGGAAACGCCATGACAAACGCACAGGTATCCGATAATCTGATGTACGCTGCCGCCCTGCAGCAGCTCACACGTCTTGCGGCCGCCAAGAACATGACAGATCAGGAAATTGAAAGGATTAAAAAAGACTTGGAACGCAGGCTGCGACCCACCATCATCGCACTATGCTGAGTCGCGGAATTGTTTTCTGAATATTATCAACGATTCGGTAGCTATATGCCGGGAGGTGTGGTAGTGTATGTCGTTGAAAGGAGGGAAAAAAGATGTATCAACCCAATTCAACATCGGCGGAAGCGCCTAAAATCACATTGATACAGGCGCGAAAGCCGGAAACGGCAAAGCTCCGTGTGGCGGCATATGCCCGTGTGAGCAGTGATTCGGAGGATCAGCAGAACTCCTACATCGCACAGGTGGATTATTACACCCGGCATATCGCCGCACAGGAGAGCTGGGAACTGGCGGACATTTATGCCGACGAGGGCATCTCCGGCCTTGTGGCAAGCAAGCGGGATGAATTCAACCGGATGATTCAGGATTGCCGGGACGGAAAGATCGACCGCGTCCTCGTCAAATCCATATCCCGTTTCGCGAGAAACACCAAGGAATATATCCAGTATGTGCGGGAGCTTTTACGGCTGGGCATCTCCATCCACTTTGAAAAGGAGAACATCGACACCGGAAAAATGACGTCTGAGCAGATTGCCACCATCTACGGCGCTTTTTCACAGATGGAGTCACAGAACCACTCAAACAATATGCGCATCAGCGTCCGCATCCGTATGGAAAAGGGCGATTACCTATCGCCGTCCGAGCCTTACGGCTACAGGCTGGAGGGGCGCACCCTAATGATTATTCCCGAACAGGCCGAGGTGGTGCGCCGCATTTATGCCGCTTATCTCAGCGGTCAGGGAAAGGATGACATCGCAGACGAGCTGAACAAAGCAGGCGTCCCCCGCACCAAAGGGCGAACCGTCTGGCACCCAAGTACGGTGGCGTACATCCTCACCAACATCGCCTACACCGGAGATATGATCTGGCAAAAGAGCTTTGCCACCAACGAAATCCCGTTCCGGCAGGTGCGCAACAAGGGTGAGAAACCGAAATACTTTGTAGAGAACTGCCATGAGGCGATTATTTCCAAGGAGGACTTTCAGCGGGTGCAGGCGCTGATGGAAAGCCGACGGAGGCAGACAAACGGAACGGTTTCCTCCGCACTGCTGGCAAAGAAAATCCGCTGTGAAGGCTGCGGTACTCTGTTCCGCAGAAAAATCGTCAATGAAAAGGTCTACTGGACTTGCCGGAGGCATGACCGTGATAAAGACCTTTGCCCCACCTCACAGATACCGGAGGAACAGATTGTCACGGCAATCCTCCGCATGTACCACAAGCTGAAACGGCATCGTGCGCAAATCCTGTCCCCGGTCTTAACCCAGCTGACCGAGCTTCGGGAAAAGGAGCTTCGCTCCAACCGCAGAATCAATGATATCGACAAAGAAATCGCCCAGCTCACCGAGCAGAATCTCGTTCTTGTTCGACTCAAGTCGAAAGGATACGTAGATTCTGCTCTTTATTTATCCCAAACCGGCGAAATTGACTTTAAGCTTCGGGAGCTGCGCCGTCAACGCCGCCGTATTATGGAGGCCAACGGCGAGGACAGTCAGATCAAAGCGACCCAAGCCATGCTGGATTATCTGGAGGACAGTCCCGAATATTTAGAGGCACTCACGGAGGAAGTGTTTGAAACGCTGGTGGAGAGCGTCTTCATCTCTTCGGAAACCGAGATGAATCTCAATCTCTACAACGGTCTGATGCTGAAAGAAACCATGGAAAGGACGGTGCGGTAATATGGCATGGCAGAGAAAAATCCCCTTCGGGTACACCATGAAAAAGGGAGAGATACAATGCAGCCCCACAGAATCGGCGGCGGTCAAAGAAATTTTCAGACTTTATGCGGACGGCATGGCCTACAGCAAAATTGCCGCTGAAATGATGCGCCGGGGGCTTCGTTACCACAGCCACACGGCTGAATGGAACAAGCACATGGTTAAGCGCATCCTCGAAAACGAACGCTATCTTGGGGAAAAGGAATATCCCCCCATCCTTGAGCCGGAAGACTTTTTGCGTGCCCAGCTTGTCCGGGGAGAAAAGAATACCTATACCCCCTGCCCGGATTACATCAGACCCATCCGTGAAAAGGCGGTCTGCGGCGTGTGCGGCGGCAGGATGCTCCGCGATACCAGAGCTGGGGGAAAGCCCCGCTGGTACTGCGAAAAGGAGGGCTGTACCAACCGCCGTTACATAGAGGACGAGGACATCCGCACAGCCCTATCCGAAAGGCTGAATGTGCTGGCGCAGAACCCGAACCTCTTAGACTGGCTCCTGCCGCAGAATACAAATGAATCGACGCTGGAGGCGGTACGCATCCGAAACGAGGTCATCCGGGAACTGAACAAAGCCGAGCCGGGTGCGGAATATACCAAAATGCTGATACTGGCCTGTGCCGCCGAGCAATACAGCGGACTGCCTGATTCTATGCCTTATGATCAGATGCAGAGACTGAAGGAAAAAATCCTCACACAATCTATCAATGAGGAACTTCTCAGAGAGCTTTTCACAACCGCAGTGCAGGAAATCCAATTTACCGCCCACGGCGGTCTCCGCTTGCGGCTCATCAACGGAAAATCCCTTGAAGCAGATGGAAAGGAGGATGCAAAGTGCCCGAAAGCGCAGTGAGAAAAGTCACGGTGATTCCCGCAGATCCCAAGCACAACCAGAAAGATATCCGCAAACAGCGCCTGCGGGTAGCGCCCTACTGCCGCGTTTCCACCAACTCCGAGGAACAGCTTGACAGCTATCAGGCACAGATTGAATATTACACCGAAAAAATCGCCGCCCAGCAAGAGTGGACCATGGTGGATATGTTCGCGGACGAGGGCAAAACCGCAACCTCTACCAAAAAGCGCAAGGATTTCCTGCGGATGATCAAAGCCTGCGAAAAGGGCAAGGTGGATCTGATTATCACCAAATCGGTGTCCCGGTTCTGCCGGAATACACTGGACGGTCTGGATTATGTCCGCAGGCTTAAGCGGATGGGCGTGGGTGTTTTCTTTGAAAAGGAAAATGTCAACACCCTCTACATGGACAATGAGATGATCCTAACCTTTATGATGAGCCAGGCACAGGCCGAGAGCGAATCCATGAGCGGCAACATCCGCTGGGGACACCGCAAAAATTTCAAGGACGGCAAGGTTTACTTTCACTATGCCGGATTTTTAGGCTATCGCAGAGGCGAGAACGATCTGCCTGAAATCGACCCGGAGGAAGCGGAAATCGTCCGCAGGATTTTTTCACGGTATCTGATTGGGCACAGCGTAGCCAAAATCATCGCAGACCTTGAGGCGGACGGCATCAAAACGGCGCGGGGGCATAAAAAGTGGAATGACGGCGTGATACGGGGGATGCTTCGAAACGAAAAATACATGGGGGACGCTCTGCTCCAGAAAACCTACATCGCAGACCTTTTCACCCGCCAGACCAAGAAAAACACCGGTGAGCTCCCCCAATACTACGTGGAGAACAGTCATCCCGCCATCATCGACCGGCTGACCTTTCAGCGGGTGCAGGAGGAAATGGCACGGCGATCCAGCCTGAAAAAAGTCAGTACAGCCGCCAAAACCGAGCTTGCCAAATACAGCGGCAAATATGTGCTGACCGAGCTGTTATCCTGCGGGAACTGCGGCAGCCCTTACCGCAGGGTGACATGGACCAGACCGGAGGGTAAAAAAATTGTCTGGCGGTGCATCAACCGTCTGGAGAACGGTAAAAAGTTCTGCAAGGATGCCCCTACGCTGGAGGAAAGCCGGATTCACACTGCGGTGGTCAGTGCCATGAACGAAATGTTCAGCCAAAAGACCTTGAAAGCGATTCTGCAGGACAGCATCCGAACAGCCCTTTTGCCGGAGAACGGCGAAACCAGCCTCGCAGCCATCGACAGCAGGCTGTCCCAACTGCGGGAACAGCAGTACAGGCTTCTCCAGCTTGCTGCCGCCGTGGGAGCGGATTCCACCCAATACGATGAGGAACTGAAAAAGGTCAGTATGGAATTCTCCGCACTGGTGGCCAAACGGAGCGAGCTGGAGAAAAATCGGCAGGATACCGAACAGGCGGATGAACGGGCGGAGCAGCTGGCCGCCGAGTTGGAAGCAGTGGACACCGGCATCGCCACCTTTGACGAGGTCACGGTGCGGCAGTTGATCAGTGCCATCACGGTACTCAGCGAAGAAAAACTGCTCATCCGTTTCAAGGACGGAACGGAGATTGAGCAGATTATATAAGGGCAACGGCAATCAGGTGCGGGGAAATATCACGCGCCTGATTTTCTATATTGCATGGAACTGGCAGAAAATTTGAATCAGGAGGAATGAAAATGTTTTTTGATTACCAAAAAGCACAGCGGATGAAGGAGCGGTATCCCAGCGGAACCCGTATCCGCCTGAACAGCATGGAGGACCCATACGCCCCCATTGCGCCGGGTACGGAAGGGACGGTAAATTTTGTGGATGACATCGGCACGCTTCACTGCACCTTTGACAATGGACGCACCCTCGGTGTCGTTCCCGGCGAGGACGGCTTCTCAGTGCTTTCACGTCCGGCACCGTCTGAGCCGGAGGAAAGTCCTACTCAGCAGTTCGGCATGAAAATGGAATGAAGGGAGGCCATACCGTGAAACGAATTACGACAGATGAGCTTCGCGCCATGACAGACCGTGAAGGATTGATTCTTCAAGGCTGCGGCGGGGAGCTTTCAGAATGGGTAAATGGTATTAACGAGCTGCTGACACAGGAAGGTATCCTGCAAAACGGCGATACCTTCAAGGAGGTTTTCGCTTTTGAGCATGACGGCTGCACCAATCTGCTGTTTTCCATGGAAAATGTGGATTTGCATATGGGAAAGCTCGCCATATGGCGTTTGCAGTCACACAGTGCCTTCGGCGGCACTTGGCTGAGTGATTATCTTCCCAACCGGCTGGGCGTTCATATGGATGAAGCAACTGCACAACAAGACGGCGGCCTTGAAATGAAACAAAGCTACTAACAATTCCAAGCATTTCACCGGTGGAGCTTGCTCTGCCGGGTACATAAAAAAACAGGCTCCCACGGAGCCGGAAAGGAGAAGTCTATGAAAGCATTGAAAAAGAACAGCGCCCTGTATCTGGAACAGGTTGCCTCTGCGGTAGCTGAATGCTATGAAAAAGACGAGAAGCCCTGCAATCGGGCACTGCTGGAGCTTTATACACGGATCGGTCAATGTATCTGCCGTCAGGGAGAAAAAGCATTTATCCCACATTTGGCTGAAATGCTCGCCAACCGGTTTCCATCGCTGAAAGGCTTCTCTCTTCGTAATCTCCGCAGGATGCGTGATTTTTACCGCACTTATGAAAACAACCCGGTTCTTATGGAAAGGGCACAGTCCCTTGGCTGGACACAAAATGCCGTGATACTGGAGTGTTGTGAAACCGATGAGCAGCGTTCATTTTATATTGACCTTGCGGCGGAACGGAACCTTTCCAA
>CALLQM010000391.1 GCA_938014855.1 uncultured Clostridia bacterium
ACTCGTTCGATCGGGAACATACTAACCCATAGTTGATAAAAATGGGGTGGTATCAATTTTTGGACTGGAAAAATTTTTTTCTAATAAAAAATACGGGCAGTCGGCAAAAGATGAGCAAATGACCGATTCAATATCAAGCAGCATCCAAGATCCGATTCCGTCAACAATTGAAGAATGTGAAAAACAAATAAAAGCAATTTTTAAACACAGTTCAGATTTTATCATTCAGTCTTTTAAAACACCACAAGAACTGGCGATGGTAGTCTAAGTGGTTGATCTTGTCGATAAAGATCTCGTTGACAGGGATGCGATTACACCATTAAAATCCACTGATTTTAACGGTGATTTATCGCTTGCAATCAAAACACATTATCATGAAATCCGTGATATTCAGTCTGCTGTGAATGAAATTCTGCAAGGTGACACCGCTATTTTTTACAGTGGAAGCAAAACAGCCTATATCATGGATTTTAAACATTGGGAAAAGCGTTCTGTTGAAACTCCTGACTCAGAAACCGTAGTACGCGGGCCGAGAGAAGGCTTTACAGAAAGTATTCGCACCAACACCGCACTGTTGCGCAGAAAAATTAGAACTCCCAAATTAGTAATCGAAAATATGACGATTGGCCGCCAAACCAATACGCCAATCGGAATCGTTTATGTAGAAGGAATTGTAAATCAAACCGTTCTAAAGGAACTCAAAGCGCGGTTATCCAAAATTGATACGGATGCAATTTTAGAATCCGGATATATTGAACAATATATTAGCGAAAATATTTATTCGCCAATAACAGGCATTGGACTAACGCAAAAGCCAGATGTACTAGCTGCTCGGATTTTGGAAGGCCGAGGCGGCGTCATGTGCGACGGTACTCCTTTTGTTTTGACAATACCAGAATTATTTATTGAAAATATTCAAACCAGTGAAGACTATTACACGAGCTCTATCTTGGCGTCTTCGTTACGAATTCTTCGCATCTTTGGAATCATTGCATCCCTTATTTTGCCGGGATTAGCGGTAGCGGTCATCACCTATAATCAAGAAATGATGCCGGCTCCCTTTTTAGTCAGTATGATTACCTCAACGTTAAAAACACCTTTGCCGGCTGGAGCGGAAGTATTCCTATTAATGGTCATGTTTGAACTGGTAAAAGAAGCTGGAACCAGGCTGCCCAAAGCCGTTGGTTCTGCCATTACGATTGTCGGTTCCCTTATTATTGGAGATGCGGCAGTTTCTGCAGGTATCGCAGGTGCTCCCGCAGTCATTATTGTTGCGCTCACCGCAGTTACGGGATTTATCGCGCCAACACTGACCAAATTCCTATTGATCTACCGTTTTGTATTTCTTTTTCTTGGCGGTACGCTGGGGCTAGTGGGCATTGGGTCCGGAATCATGATTTTACTCACACAGCTGATTTCTACCAAATCATTCGGTATCCCCATTCTAGATTCCTTTAATAAAAACGAGGTAAAGGATTCCTTTATACGATTCCCGCTAAAATCTATGTTTTTAAGACCGACTGTCATTGACAAACGAAACGTAAGGAGAAATAGAGAATGAGGCGTAAACAAAGCAGAACAGTTTCGATTATTATGCTCTGTTTTATGCTTACTGTGCTATTAAGCGGCTGTTGGGATCGAACAGAGCCAAAAACTATGGCATTAGTAAGCAGCGCGATATATGATTTAAAAGATGACGGAAATTATCAAATCACAGTCGAAATCACCAATCCCACTACCAAAGAAGCCACCAATGAATCAACCAGCGGAAAAAGCACCAGCATCACGTATATGGGGGAAAATTTATCCATACCGGAATCAGGGAGAAGCATATCTAGAAGCATTGACAAATCCATTTTTTCCAGTCATACAAAGGTGCGATTCTTATCCGAAAAATTCGCAAAAAAAGATGTTGCACCTGTATTCGATTATTTATTGCGCAGCTATCACCTTGACGAAAACCCCTTACTCATGGTTATAAAAGACGAAGATCCTTCCAAAATCTATACCTGTGAAATCGGATTATCCGAAACAATCGGCGGTTATATGGAAAGCGTTTCAAAATCTTTGCCTTCTGTTTCATCAAAATGCATTTTTGTCGATGCGCGTGAATTTATTAAAGACTATTATCGGGACGGCAAACAGCCAGTTGCCGGAACAGTAAAAATTGTAAAAAACAAAGCTCCATCTTCCAACACACAAGAAGAATCCAAGAAAGAAGAATTGAACATTGAATGTGAAGGGCTTGCAGCATTTAAAGATACAACGCTTGTTGGTTTTTTAGATGGAGTGGAAGTCAGGGCATACAATTTTATTGTCAATGATATAAAAACGGCACTGATTTCAATTCCAAACGAAATTGATTATACCGTTTTTATGGTGGACCGTTCAAAATCAAAAATTGAGACGTTTTATAAAGACGGTGAGATTTCCGCAAAAGTATCCCCTAACGTCTATTTGTCTGCAATTCAGCAGGGTGGAACCATCAACGTCACCCAAATGGATTCCATTAAGCTTTTGCAACAACAACTTAACGAACTGCTAGAAAAAGAACTATCCGACACCATAAAAAAAGCACAAACAGAATTGAAAAGCGATATTTTTGGTTTTGGTGATTCGATGCATATTCAGCATCCCGAACAATGGAAACAACTGCGCTTTAACTGGGATGAGGAATTTTCCAAAGCTAAAATTGATGTAAAAGTGGATTCATCGATTCGAAGAACCGGACAAATCAAGAAAGCATTTCGAGAGGAGGAAAAGTAATGGAGCAAAAGCCCACCATAACAGCTATGCAATGGTCTCTTTTATTTGTAGGCTGTGCTTTAGCATTTCCCTATACGTTTATGCCCATTATGTCCGTTCCGTCAGCAAATCAAGATATTTTAATTGTATTCTTACTCGGCATGGTATTCGCTGTCATTTTTCATATGCCGCTTTTATTTTTAATGAATAAATTTCGAGGATTCAACGCAATCGAAATCGGAGATGTGGTGTTAGGCAAGTTTTTTGGAAAAATCCCACACCTTTTGTTTTTAGTGGTTTGCATGTTTTGTTTTATAGCGTGTACAATGGCATCATTGTGTTTATGAAATATTACTTTTTCACGTATACACCCATTTGGGCCATGCTTTTATATATTATTATTCCGGTAACGTATGCCGCCTATAAAGGCGCCGGCACGCTTGGCCGATTAGCAACCATTCTCGTTCCGTTTATCATGCTGACAATCCTATTTTACTTTATACTTGGTTTTTCACATTTTGATCTTAGCGTATTTCAGCCTGTATTAGTCGACTCTAAAATAACTCAATTAGCACTGGGTGGTTTTTTTACTGCTGCTAGAATTTCCGAAATTTTAATCCTCTATATTTTTTCTTATTTTTTGGATCAAAAAGTAAAAATATATAAGACCTATGCAAAATCAATCTTGGTTTTTGCTATCTGTTTTTTTTCCATTTTGTTTCCAACCGCTATGTCCTTAGGAATTGAACTAGCAAAAAATTCTTGGAGCCCCTATTTTTTATTTACCAGACAAGTAAAAGCCTATGATTTTATTGAACGTGTGCAATCACTTAACACATTAGCATGGTTCCCAGTAATCTTATTAAAAATAGCGGTTTATAATTTTATGGCGTCCTATGTTTTGTCCGGAATTGTGAAAGCAAAATCTTATAAACCCTTTGTCATTCCCTTTTCGATTCTTGCATTTAGTATTTGTTTAATTCCGATTATGAATAAATCCAGCACCATCGATTATCTTCGTTCGGATAGTTTTTTCCCATATATGATCTTTCCAATCGTTGTTATTATTCCTTTACTCGCTGTGATTGTTTATTTTATACGGCGTAAAAAAATAAATCAAATTCTACAACAAAAACAAGCTTCTCGCCTATCATCCAACTAGAATCCATTTTCAATCCGCATGGATACTTTGCCTATGCAAAGGAGTATGTTATACTATTACTAGATACTATGATGGCAGTATTCACAATACAAATGACTTAATATGAGAGGATGACAGCAATGAAAAGCACAAAAACCGTTGCCGGATTTTTATGTGCGGTACTTTTGTTTATCACCGCCGCAATTCCGGTCACAGCAAACAATCAGACAGCATCACGGCCAAGCTGTCTTGCAATTAACGCCGCTGAAGTCGAAACCATTACGGTAATCAACCGCGAACTGCATGTAAGCTATGCAATCACTGCACCAAGCGATCGTAAGGCTGTAGTTAATACACTGAACACTCTTGAATACCGTCCGCGGACCAATGCGTCCCCCGACATGGACGGGCTGCGACTCTTGTCGATTCGCTTTAAAGATGGAGGACAATATCAATACTGGTGTCACCGCAACACCCTAATCAATGATGACAAGCAGCTTACAGATGGACTTGCGTGTGCAGATCTTTACAAACTATTTGATCGGTTTGCAAAGAACTATCCCGCAAATGTTGAATGGCTCGGATATATGAATCCTTACCGTATCACATCCTTAGAAATACAAGGAAGCAACGGCACTAAGACCTACCGCACGAACACGTCCGAATCACAGCGTAAAATAATTTTAGATATATGCACACGGCTGAAAGCA
This sequence comes from uncultured Clostridia bacterium, assembly GCA_938014855.1. Classification (GTDB taxonomy): domain Bacteria; phylum Bacillota; class Clostridia; order Oscillospirales; family Ruminococcaceae; genus Anaerotruncus. The sequence continues at coordinate 4,597 of CALLQM010000391.1, forward strand.
TACAAGCCATCCAAAGTGCGTCAGTTAAAACCAAAAGAAACGCTGAAATTTAGTCAAGATTCCGGCAGCCTGCTTTATGCCCTAACGCTTGACTTTGAAACCGGGCGGGAAATTTACCATATCAACCTCTACGACAACGGCGAAATTGGGATCTTGGTGGACAGCATTCCATATGCACTTGCATATACAAGCGCGGATCAAACCCTTTTTCAATCCTTGATTACAGCTCTGTATTTAAACGCCTAGTTTGATCCTTTCTTTAGTCTATTATTAATTTAAGACGATAAGAGGGAAATCCTCTTATCGTCTTCGTTAAAAAAATTATCATTATTCGATATTTGGTGTTGACAACCAATAGCATGTATGCTATTATGTATAAGCACTCTTCGAGAGGGCGTCGCAAAATATCAATTTTAATATCGCGGAGTGGAGCAGTACGGTAGCTCGTCGGGCTCATAACCCGAAGGTCGTTGGTTCAAATCCAGCCTCCGCAACCATCAACAAGTAGCTTAAACAATACGTTTAAGCTACTTGTTTTTTTATTTCTTCTTAAATTTTTTAGATTATAAGCACATTCATTATTAACAATCGTTGGTTGTGTTCCCACAAAGGAAAAGACCGTATGAACTTTTCAAAGTTCATACGGTCTTTTTACTCATACAGCTTACTTCATGCGGCGCAGAATTTCAAGAATCATCTTGTAAACGCGCTGTACGGAAGCGATATGCATTCTCTCACGGCAAGTATGAATCTCGGTCAGATTCGGACCGAAGGATACGCAGTCCAGACCCGGGATCTTATCGGCAAACATGCCGCATTCGACGCCCGCGTGGATGGCTTCGATCTTGGGATCGCAGCCGTACTGCTCGCGATAAATCTCGACCATCAAGTTGCGAAGCGGAGATTCGGTTTGGTATTCCCAGCCAGGATAGTCGCCAAATACTGCGACCGTACCGCCTAGACGAGCGGTCAGTTCTTGCAGGCGTTCTACAAGCATGTGCTTTTGCGTTGCAACACTGCTGCGTACACAGAAAGACGCATAAAGCCGATCTTCTTCAGTAATCAAAACACCGAGGTTGAGTGAGGTCTGCACAAGACCCGGCATATCCGCACTCATAACCTGAATACCGTTGGGTGCACAGGTCAACAGGCAGACGAC
>CALLQM010000392.1 GCA_938014855.1 uncultured Clostridia bacterium
GTTGTTACCGGTATCGAAATGTTCCGCAAGATCCTCGACTATGCTGAGGCTGGCGACAACATCGGTGCTTTGCTCCGTGGTATTCAGAGAGCGGATATCGAGCGTGGACAGGTTCTCTGCCAGCCCGGATCCATTCATCCGTACACCAAGTTCAGCGGTCAGGTTTATATCCTGAAAAAGGAAGAGGGCGGCCGTCATACTCCGTTCTTCAACAACTACAGACCGCAGTTCTACTTCAGAACTACCGACGTTACTGGTGTTATCACTCTGCCGGAAGGCGTTGAGATGTGCATGCCTGGCGATAACGTTGAAATGAGCGTTGAGCTTATTACTGAAATCGCTATCGAAGAAGGTCTCCGTTTCGCTATCCGTGAAGGCGGACGTACCGTTGGTTCTGGCGTTGTTACCAAGATTAACAACTAATTTACAGAATTTAAAAGAAAGCCTGTCATGTGGCAGGCTTTCTTTGCGTCTTGACATTTCTCTATTTATCGAATATAATAATAACAAATAAACGTCTGTTTCAGGGCGGGGTGCAATTCCCCACTGGCGGTAAAGTCCGCGACCCGATTTTTCGGCTGAATGGGTGCGATTCCCATACCAACGGTTATAGTCCGGATGAAAGAAACCGCGTGTTGTAACGGGAACTTTCCGTGAAACGCATCGCCCTTGAACTTTTTGTTCAAGGGCTTTTTCATTTCCCAATAACAGACCTTCAATGGAGGAATCGTTATGGAAGCAATTACAAACAAACCCACATCCACCAAAAAGGTCAACGTTCGAAATTTGGTCAAAATCGCAATGCTGGCCGCCGCCGCCACTCTGCTCATGCTGTTTGAAATCCCGCTTTGGTTTGCACCGTCGTTCTATGAGATCGATTTGAGCGAAGTAGCGGTTTTAATCGGTGCTTTTGCGATGGGGCCGGTAGCTGGTATCATAATCGAAGCACTCAAAATTATTTTGAACCTGCTGATTAATGGAACCGTAACTGCCGGAATTGGCGAATTTGCAAACTTTTTGATTGGCTGTTCGCTTATCGTACCAGCCGCGATCTTGTATCGTTCCGGGAAATCCAAAAAATCTGCGTTGATCGGAATGGCGGCCGGAACCGTGCTTATGACAATTATTGGTGCACTTATCAATGCGTATGTTTTGCTCCCGGTGTATGCAAATGTCTTTGGCATGCCAATCTCTGCGCTGATTGAAATGGGAAGCAAGGTCAATGGCAACATCACGGATATGACAACATTTATTATCCTGGCTGTTGTGCCGTTCAATCTGCTGAAAGGCGCGTTGACGGCTGTGATTACGATGCTTCTTTACAAAAGAGTCTCAATACTTTTGCATAAATGAGTACAATCTGCCATTATTTTTTCAGAGTTCTTGACAATACAAAAGGAATCGTGTAAAATATACTGCAAAAGTGAATATTACCTACCTTATAAAGAGTGGTGGAGGGACAGGCCCTTTGAAACCCAGCAACCTGCATTGCAAGGTGCTAAATCCTGCGGTATGACCGATAGATGAGGATGAGAAATGCGCTCGGAATTATCGCCGGGCGCGTTTTTGGTTACTTTTAGATTTACTGCATGAAAAATCAATCAAACAACCACGATATAAGTAAAGAAAGAACGAAATGAGGTAGTGGAATGAAGTTTCAAGCGTTGTTAAAACGAACAGTCAGTCTCCTTATGGCGGTGTCGGTCTGCGCCGGCATCAGTACGGTGTCTATGGCGAAAGAGAACTATAACGACTTTGAAGCCATCACCAGTCATGTAAATTTAAAAGTTCCAACTAAATTGTCTATTTCTCGTCCGGCCACAGATATTACAACTACGGCTTCCGGCTATTTTATTACGGGTAATTCCAATCCAAAGTATAAGCTGACAATGAATGGGGAATTGGTGACCACGAGAGGCTCTCTCGGAAGCTTTGGAATTTATGTTCCGGTCGAGTCCGGAAAGAATGTTTATACATTTAAGCAGGGTGATTCAGCTCTATCCTTAACGATTACAAGAGGGGATTCGGCTTTTGTACCGACGACAACGGTTGTCAGCAGTATGGCGCCTTCATTTGACTGCGCGACGTTTTCGGGTATGAAGATCAATCTTTCCTGCGTGGCACCTTCCGGCGGCACAGTGACGGCTACGGTGGGCGGACGCCAAGTCGCAATGAAACAAAATGTCGCAACTGCCAAAGCTGGTGTTCCGGCGAATTTTTCCGCCAGCACAACGGCAGGAAATGTCTCCTCCACGAGGAATTTGGGTCCTGTTACATACACACTGACTTACAATGGAAAAACAACCCAGTACCAATCAGAAGGAAGCGTATTTTTGGCACCAAAAGGCGGAAAACTTGTGGTACAGGTCAAAAACAACGCGGCCAGCATTTATAAAGATGAGGCTTACAGTGCGTTTATCGAAACAGCTAAGCTGGGAGCAGTGGATTACATCACCGATATCGGAAAATCCAGTTATCAGCTTTCTTCTGGCGGATGGATTCCAAAAAGCTCAGTTACTCCGCTTACGGGGAATATTTCTGTCAACAATAAAATTACCGATATGTCTTATCAAATTGGGAATAAAGGGGAACAGCTTGTCTTGTCCGGTACGAGTGCGCCGTTTTTCCGCGCTGTGCAGGGATCCGATAAACTCACGGTAAAGCTGTTCCATACTACAGGAATCCGAGATTTTTCAGTCAAACAAAGTAAGTTGTTTTCCAAAGCAGATGTGATCCAAAAGGACGGCGCGACGACGATTGTCTTTACACTGTCCGGTAAACGCCCGCTTTGGGGTTATGATATTAAATATGACCAAGGTGTGACAACCATCTACGCCAAATATGCGCCGTCTCTGTCATCCGGAAGTCAGCCGCTGTCCGGTATCACAGTTGCACTGGATGCAGGCCATGGAGGCTCCGACCCGGGCGCAATCGGAATTCCGGGCACGGATGGACCTATGGAGAAAGATATTAACCTTGACACTGCAATTGCGGTACAAAAACGCTTGGAATCGCTGGGAGCAACCGTTGTTCAGCTTCGTTCCGATGATTCGGACTTGAGCATGAATGACCGCATGACCATGACCCAGGATGTTTATGCTGATTTCTTTATTTCCCTGCACTGCAACAGCATTGGATATCAGAAAAATTCCAATACAGCGGTAGGTTCCGAAGTATTCTACTTTGAAAATATTGCAAAGAATTTTGCTTCGGTGCTTTCCAGTAACGTAGCAAGTTACACCGGACGCAAAAACCGCGGTGCTTTGCTTTCAAACTACCGTGTAACGCTCAACAGCTTTGCACCGTCGGTACTGGTTGAATTGGGATTCATGACCTGTGCGTCAGAGTATGACGACTTGATATCCAAACAAGGTATTTTTAAAACAGCGAATGCAGTTGGCGATAGTTTGATTGCTGCGCTGAGTTAATCGAAAGGAAAACAGGCGAAAGTTAAATTAAAGGAGAATGTTTATGGCTAAGTACCTTTTTACATCCGAATCCGTAACGGAAGGACATCCCGATAAAATCTGCGACCAGATATCGGACGCAGTATTGGATGAAATTCTAAAATGCGACCCCAATGCACGTGTTGCATGCGAAACGGCTGTCACTACAGGCATGGTTCTGATTATGGGTGAAATTTCAACCCACTGCTATGTTGACATTCCGACGCTTGCCCGCAGTGTCATCCACGAGATTGGATATGACCGTGCTAAATTCGGATTTGATTCGGAGACCTGCGCGGTACTTACCAGCATTCATGAACAGTCGGGAGACATTGCTTTAGGTGTCAACGATGCGCTTGAAGTCCGCCAAGGAAACAAAGACGAGGCATCTTCAACCGGAGCCGGAGACCAAGGAATGATGTTTGGTTATGCGACGGATGAAACTCCGGAATTGATGCCAATGCCGATATCACTGGCGCATAAACTGGCAAAACGTCTGACTGTCGTACGCAAAGAAGGCATTTTGGGATACCTTCGCCCGGATGGCAAAACGCAGGTGACCGTGGAATATGAAAACGACAGACCCGTGCGAGTGGATACCATTGTTATTTCCAACCAGCATGCGCCGGAGGTTTCGCTGGAGCAGATTCGCGCTGATATTATAAAACATGTCATTGAGGAAATCATTCCTGCCAATTTGATGGATCAAAACACCAAAATCTTTGTGAACCCGACCGGACGCTTTGTAATCGGCGGCCCACAGGGAGACAGCGGTTTGACCGGACGCAAAATCATTGTCGACACCTATGGCGGATTTGGACGTCATGGCGGCGGCGCGTTCTCCGGAAAAGACCCCACAAAGGTCGACCGTTCTGCGGCTTATGCGGCTCGATATGTCGCAAAAAATATTGTAGCCGCCGGCTTAGCCAAACGGTGTGAAGTGCAGGTAGCTTACGCCATCGGTGTGGCGCGTCCGGTTTCGGTCAATGTGAATACATTTGGAACTGGAACAGTTAGCGATGAAGAGATCGAGCAGGCGATTGACAAGGTGTTTGACCTGCGTCCGGCAAAGATTATCAAGTATTTGGATCTGCGTCGTCCGATTTATCGCCAGCTTGCCGCTTATGGTCATATGGGACGGGAAGATTTAGGCGTAAATTGGGAGAAAACCGACAAAGTCGATGAACTTTTGGCTTGTTTTCAATCGATAAAATAAAATTACTAACAATTTTTCACCTCGGAGCATAGGATGCTTCGAGGTGATTTTTCATGCTGGATGTCATTATTTGGATAGCAGTGGTTCTGTTAGCATGCTTGGGTTTGGTACAGCTTTGCACTTGGTTTGCCATCCGTTACAGCCGGAAAGGCAATCGCGTTTACAAGATCATTCCAATTGGAGGGACAGGCAAAAAAGCAGGCGACCAAATGTCGCTGTTGTATGCCTGTATGCAGTGGGACTCAAATCCTAGTCGTCAAATCTATGTCCTGTATAATGTGGGACTTAGTGAAGAAGAAATCAAAGCTTGTGAACAGTTGACAAAAAACACCGGAGCATTTTTTGCAAAAACACCACAGGAACTGATCTCGCTCATGAACAACTAGGTACGATCATTGCATTCAGCAGAACAATGCATTATAATAAAAAGGTTAGAGATAGAAAAGGACGGTGAAACAGGTGAACAGCGAGGATTTATATAAGCTGGAAGGAAGCGTGGAAACCGTCGTTTTTCACAGCGAAGAAACCGGATTCACCGTTTTAGAAATGGCGACCGATTCCGAATTGGTGACGGTGGTGGGAGAGTTTGCAGATATTGCCGTGGGTGAAACGCTGATTGTAACGGGTAATTATATCACCCATGCGAAATATGGGCTCCAACTGAAAGCGCAGATTTATGAACGCTTGATGCCCGCCACCGCTTCCGCTATTGCAAATTATCTATCTTCCGGTGCAATCAAAGGGGTTGGGCCGGTGCTTGCCAAACGAATGGTTGAAAAATTCGGGGACAGCACATTGATGGTCATCGAGCAGTCGCCGGATAAATTGTCTCAGGTCAATGGAATTTCGCCCAAAAAAGCGAAACAAATTGCAAGCGAGTATAAAAAACTCTTTGGTATTCGTACGGTCATGATCTTTTTGACCAAGTATGGAATTTCAGCCTCGTATGCGATTAAAACTTGGAAAAAGTTTGGTGTATCCGCACAGGAAATGGTGATAAAAAATCCGTACGTTTTGTGTTGTGATGAAATTGGCGTGCCGTTTGAACTTGCCGATCAGATCGCGGAAGAAAACGGGATAGCGCCGGATAGTTACGAACGCATCTCTGCGGGTGTTCAGCATATTTTGCGGCACAATACCGGAAACGGACATGTCTGTCTTCCGGAACGCAAAGTCGCGATGACCGGACATAAACTGGTAGACGTGGACAGTTTAGTGGTTGGCGATATGATTGCACAAATGGTCGAACAAGAAGACCTCGTGCGCTTAACGGTGCAGGGGGAGGATTTTGTGTATCTTCCGCGCTATTATGAGGCGGAATGTTTTATCGCGTCGAAACTATCCATGATGATGCAGACGGAAAATGAGGACAAACTTCCGGATGTAAACGAATTTGTTACAAGCCATGAGCAGAAACAGGGAATTACATATGCGGATCTTCAGCGTCAGGCAATTATTACGGCGATTTCTCAGCCGGTTATGGTGCTGACAGGCGGACCCGGTACCGGTAAAACGACCGCGATATCGGCAATCATTCAACTGCTTGACCAAATGGGGGAAAAGGTGGCACTAGCGGCGCCAACCGGACGAGCCGCCAAGCGCATGAGTGAACTGACAGGGATTGAAGCAAAAACGGTGCATCGGTTATTGGAAGTGGATTTTGCGGATGGAACCGGTGTAACTAAATTTAAACGCAACGAAAAAAATCCACTGCCCTGTGATGCTGTGATTATTGATGAAGCCTCCATGATGGACACGCTGTTATTTGAATCTCTGCTGCGTGCCTTAAAATTTTCCTGCCGCCTGATTTTGGTGGGAGACCCGGATCAGCTTCCGTCGGTTGGAGCGGGGAATATTTTGGGCGATTTGATTGAGGCGGATTGTTTTCCGGTTGTGCATCTGACGGAAATCTTTCGACAGGCGGCACAAAGCCTGATTGTAACAAACGCGCACGCAATCGTAACCGGCGAATATCCACAGCTGGATATTCGCAACAATGATTTTTTCTATTTGCAGGATTCGTCTGCACTGCATATGGCGGCGACTGCCGCTGATCTTTGTGTGCGCAGACTGCCGCGCACGTATGGATATTCTCCCATGTGGGACATTCAGGTTATTGCACCAACAAGGGTTGGCGCGGTTGGTACGGGTGAACTTAACCGCATTTTACAGCAGGCAATCAATCCACCCGACAAGTCAAAAAAAGAATTTGCCGCGGGGTCTGTTACTTTTCGTGAAGGCGATAAAGTCATGCAGATCAAAAACAATTACGATATGGTTTGGGAAAAAGAGGACGGAGAAGCCGGGATGGGCATCTTCAATGGGGATATCGGCGTCATTGAGCTGATTAACAAACCGTCATCGTCCATTGTAATCCGTTTTGATGATCGAATCGTCGAATACTCGTTTGATATGATTAATGAACTGGAATTAGCGTATGCAATCACAGTCCATAAAAGTCAGGGCAATGAATACGATGCCGTCATTCTTCCGCTGATGACCGGAAGGAGCCGCATGTATTACCGCAGTCTGCTTTATACTGCGGTGACGCGTGCCAAAAAACTGCTGATTATTTTGGGATCGAGGGAAGCGGTGTATTATATGGTGGACAACCATCGCAAATCCCGCAGATATACGAATTTGATCTACCTGCTTCGTGAGGTATGCGGATGAAACGCCCGCTTTCCGAAAGGCTGTTGTCTTTATTGTATCCACATCGCTGTTTTTTGTGCCACAGTGAAGCGGTTTCTTCCGATGCGTGGATATGTGAAATATGTGCACCGACTCTACCGATAACGTCCGGAAAACTTTGCCGTCGGTGCGGAAAAGCGTTGGAAGACTGCCGATGTGAGCAGTCTGTACCATACTATGACGGCGCCGCCGTTCCGCTTTTTTATACCGATGCAGTCGCAAAGGGGATTTTTCGATTTAAGTATAACGGGAAGCGGTATTATGCCCATTTTCTTGCAGAGCTGATGGCAGACAGTATACGAGAATCCTTTGCTTGTGTTTCATTTTCCGCGATTACATACGTACCGCTCCATCCTGAAAAGCGGCGTCGCAGGGGCTTTTGCCAAACCCAGCTGCTGGCGCAGGAACTTTCTCAAATGCTAGGTATTCCAATCGAAAGTGGATTTTTACGGCATACCGGAAAAGGCGGCACGCAAATGGAACAAAAAGGGCTGGATGCACGCAGAAAAAATGCGAGACATTCCTTTACCATCCGTAAAGATGCAAAGCTCGATGGAAAAACTTACCTATTGGTGGACGATGTGCTTACGACCGGTTCCACAGCAGACAGATGTGCTTTTTTAATGCATAAAAAGGGAGCAGAGGCGGTCTATTTGGCTGCTGCGGCAACGACCTGCTATCACCATTCATACGAAGCAAGAGCAATTGCAAAGCAATAGTTCTTGGTGTATAATGATGAAAAATCAAGAATGTTAGAAAGCACTGTCTGAATGGAGGACTTTTTACATATGGCTGCAAATGATATTGGAATCGATCTTGGAACAGCAACCGTTCTGGTTTATGTTGGTTCAAAGGGAATTGTTCTGCGGGAACCATCGGTTGTAGCAATTAATACGAAAACAGAGGATATCCTGAGCGTTGGTGATGAAGCGCATAACATGCTGGGCAAAACTCCAGCAAGGATTACAGCGATTCGTCCTTTAAAAGACGGCGTCATTTCCGATTATAAAATGACGGAAGAGATGATCAAATACTTTATGAAAAAAGCAAACGCCAGCAGCGCATTTAAGCCGCGTGTGGCGCTTTGTGTACCGTCAATGATTACCGGCGTGGAAGCACAGGCGGCCGTGGATGCGGCGGTTGTGGCGGGCGCACGCAACGTTTATTTGATTGAGGAGCCGGTGGCGGCGGCAATCGGTGCAGGAATTGATATTTCAAAGCCGGAAGGCAATATGATTTTGGATATCGGAGGCGGCACCGCCGATATTGCCGTATTGTCTCTAAATGGAATCGTCTGTAAAAATTCCATTAAAATGGCAGGGGATAAGTTTAATGCGACCATTATCCGCTATGTACGTGCAAAATACAATGTGCTCATTGGGGAACGCATGGCAGAGAATGTAAAGATTGCCATTGCCAGCGCAGATAAAGACGCGGAAGATCTGTCCTATGAAATCAAAGGGCGGAATCTTGCGGCAGGACTGCCGACGCGTATGCAGATCACGCGAAAAGAATTGTATTCCACAGTTATGGACTGCGTTGTTGAAATTCGCGATGCGGTTCATTCGGTCATTGAAAAAACACCACCGGAATTGGCGGGTGATATCCGCGATAATGGCCTTGTTCTAACCGGCGGCGGTGCATTATTGCATGGACTGGACACGTATCTGAGCGAACAATTCCATATCCCCGTCCGCATTGCGGAAAATCCGATTGAATGTGTTGCAATCGGAACCGGGCGTTCGTTTGAATTCATTGATGATTTGGTGGATGGTTTTATTACGTCCTCCGCGCATAAACATTAATCTCATATTTTTATGAATAATACCTCCCTAAATTGGAACACTTTGAGTATCTAATTTAAGGAGGTTTTCCATATGCCATTAACAAGTAAAGAACTGACAGCAATTGAAGATCAGCTTAGTATGGAACAAGAAGTCATCAAAAAACTCACCTATTATGCACAAACCACCACAGATCCTCAGCTGAAAACCCAATTTGAAACAAACTGCTCCAAACATCAGAATCATTACAACCGCTTGCTTTCGCAGCTGAACTAAGGAGGGAAAGACGATATGATGAATAATATGAATCCACTGAACAATATGAATCAGCAGAACCAACAGAACAAGCAGTTTGGCGACCGTGAAATGATGAACGATGTTCTTTCCAACCAAAAGTTCTTGACGGACACCTATAACACCTTTGCCAATGAATGCTCTTCTCCGGCGGTTCTTAGCGAACTGATGAACATTTTAAATGAAGAACATCAGATGCAGCATGAAGTGTTTGATGAGATGCAGAAACGCGGCTGGTATCAGTCAGAACCTGCCCAGCAGCAGAAAATCGACCAGACCAAACAGAAATTCACACAGCAGCAGTCTTAAGTGTATATAAGAAACCGCCCGCAGTCAGCGGGCGGTTTCTTATATACATGCAAATTATTGCGCAATATGGACATCCAATTGATTATAAGGAATTGAAATTCCGTTTTGATCAAAGCGACGTTTCACCTCTTCCAGCAAATCGTATTGCAGTGTCCAATAATCCGGCGTATTACACCATACGCGGCAGCTGAGCAGAATTGCGGAAGCGCCATGTTCCGACATGCGTACCACCGGTTCTGGATCGCTGTGCGCCAACGGATGCGCCTTTACAATATCGAGAATGAGACGTTCCGCTTGTTCGAAATCATCTTCATGACTGATGGAAAAAGTCAGATCCAAACGCCGAAGCGGTTCACAGGTATAGTTTATGATCTGTGCTTTTGCAACGTCGCCGTTTGGAATATGAATAACTTTATTATCAAATGTTTTCAGTACCGTATAATTCAGCCGAATTTCTTCAATGATACCTTCTGCGCTGTTGATTTGTACATAGTCACCCAGTGCGAACGGTTTGGTAAATAAAATCGAGATACCGCTTGCCAGGTTCGCCAGCGAATCTTTGACTGCCAGTGAAATTGCAAGACCAAACACACTCATGAGTGCAATCAGCCCGCCGACTGCATCGGGAACCAAAATAGCGAGCACCATGATACCCAGCACGATGTAAAGCGCGATACCAAAGATGGACAGAATAAATTGATGCAGGGTTGGGTCAAGTTTCGATTTTTTTAGCACCTTTTGTGTCAGCCTCACAATGGAGCGAATTAAGATGATACCAATGATTAAAATCCCAATGGCCGTCAATAACTTTGGCAGTAATTTTAAAAACCCATTCCAAAGATAATCCCATCGGGTGTTGCCGGGCATTTCAGCCAAATTTTTTAGAGCGTCCATTGCCTCCTGCGTCATTGTGTTTGGATCCATTGTTACATTATCCATGATTTAACGTCCTTTACTGTAAAATTACTTTTGGTGGTGTCGTGGGTGCAGGGATGGGGGATTGCCGGTGATTTTTTTAAAGACTCGTGAAAAATAAAGCTGATCGTCATATCCGACCGAAGCCGCGACTGCTGAGATGGGAAGATTGGAGTGTTCAAGCAGTTCACAGGCGTGTGAGATGCGAAAACGTGTCAGATATTCGTTTGGAGGAATTTCCAAATGTTTCATAAATACGCGATATAGATGACTTCGGCTGATGCCTACGCTGGACGCGATGTCGGAAGTATCCACCGCTCGGGAAAAGTTATGCGCGATAAAGCGAACGGCAGTTTCCACATATTCCTTTGAAGGGTTATCGGGCGGAGGCGGTGTCCCTGCCTGCTCAATCAGCAAAGCAAGAAACAGGTACAGCTGACCGATTGCCCGCAGTTCACTGGCGGCAGAATCGCCGACCGCGCGATAGATGGCTGTGATGGCATCTTGTATCGGCTGTACGTCCTCAAAATGCGCCACAGGCTGGGTATGCGTAAACGGAGTTTGGGAGAGAAGCAGTTTCGCTTCGGCACCCTGGAATCCAACCCAGCAGTATTCCCAAGGCTCCTCAATATCTGCTGTATATGATACCATGGCGGAGGGATAAATAATAAACGTATCGCCTTTGGAAATTTGATGCGTTACACCATCAACGGTATAAACTCCTTTACCAGAAATCACATGGTGGATTAAAAAATGGTCACGAAGACCCGGCCCCCAGGTATAACCCGGCGGACACTGCTGGACTCCGCTGTTATAAATTGCGATGGGAAGGCTTTCCCGTGTTTTGGTTTTATAGGAATATTTAAATAGGCCGCAACCCATTGGATCACCTCTTACTTAATAAGTGTATCAGAAAGCAAAAATTGATGCAACAAATATCCATAGTAATGGGATGATTTTGAGTTGCAAATCGACAGCCTGTGCGTTAGTCTAATAGTAAACAATGTAGGAAAGGCGGTTCTAATATGAATACACGGCAGACAGCAGAACAGCTTTCAAAGGGAACATATGATGCGGTGCTTTCCTATCTTTATGGGGAAAACGCTTTGTCTGCGCAAAAAGAACGATACAGCAATACAATTAAGGAATTTGAAAAACAATTTGGCATAGATCGGGAAATTTCACTGTTCAGTGCACCCGGACGTACAGAGGTGTGCGGAAATCACACCGACCATCAGCACGGCAGGGTGCTTGCCGCCGGCGTAAATTTGGATGTTATCGGTGCGGCATCCAAAAACAGCGACAATGTCATTCGTATTCAGTCAAAAGGATATCCACTCGATACCATTGATCTGAATGATTTGAGTATACAGGACAGTGAGAAAAATTCGGCGGCGGCATTAATTCGCGGAATCGCGGCTCGTTTTCAGCAGCTGGGCTATCAAATAGGCGGATTCGATGCCTATACAACGTCTGATGTTTTAAAAGGTTCCGGACTCTCGTCGTCTGCGGCATTTGAAACGCTGATTGGAGTCATGTTCAATGAGCTGTTCGCAAACGGGAAAGTGACACCGGTTGAGATTGCGCAGATTGGGCAGTATGCAGAGAATGAATATTTTGGCAAGCCATGCGGACTGATGGATCAAACCGCCAGTTCTGTGGGTGGATTTGTCACGATTGATTTTGTCAGTCTGCATAAACCAATGGTCAAGAAATTATCGGTAGATTTTGAAAAATACGGTCATAAACTTTGCATCGTGGATACAGGGGGCAATCATGCGGATTTAACGGGTGATTATGCATCTGTGCCGGAAGAAATGAAAACGGTGGCGCATGAGTTCGGAAAACAAGTGCTTCGCCAGGTGGATTCGCAGATTTTCTATCAAAACATTGCGAAAGTGCGTGCCGCTTGCAGTGATCGGGCAGTTTTGCGCGCTTTCCATTTTTTTGCCGACAATGAGCGGGTTCTGCAGGAAGTACGCGCGTTAGAATCCGGTGATTTTGAAACATTTAAGAACTTGGTGATTGAAAGCGGTCGCTCATCCTTTATGTATCTGCAAAACGTCTATACCTGCAAAAATCCCGATGAACAGGGTTTGTCACTGGGGTTAGCACTTAGTGAGCAATTACTAGCGGGACGCGGAGCATGGCGTGTTCATGGCGGCGGATTTGCCGGTACGATTCAATGCTTTGTTCCGGAGGATTTATTGGAATGTTATCGGAATACGATGGAAACCGTGTTTGGCGCCGGAACTTGTCATATCCTATCGATTCGTCCAGTGGGCGGCGTAAAGGTTAGTCCGGATTTCAAACAGAAACACGGTATGGATGAAAGGATGGAACAAAATGGCTGAATTGAGATGGCACCCTTTGACACAGGATTGGGTTATGATTGCATCACACCGACAGGAAAGACCACAAATGCCGAAAGACTGGTGCCCGTTCTGCCCAGGTTCGGGAAAGGTTCCGGATGACTATGATGTGTACTGTTATAACAATGATTTTCCCGCTCTCAGCCAAAAGCCTCCCGAGCCGGATGATGTGCAAACCGCATTTTTTAAAACGGCACCTTCTTATGGAAAATGCGAGGTAATTCTGTATTCTCCCGGACACACCGTAACCCTGCCGGAACTTTCCGACCAGCATGTGGAAAAACTGGTGGAGCTTTGGTGCAAGCGGTTTGAGGCGCTGTCGTCCGACCCAAACATTAAATATGTTTTTATTTTTGAAAACCGCGGAGATGTGGTTGGTGTTACAATGCCGCATCCGCACGGCCAAATTTACGGATATCCGTTTGTTCCTAAGAAAATTCAGCTTGAAATCCAGTCTGCCACTGATTATTATCAAAAGAATGGGAACTGTATCTTTTGTGAGATGCTAGAGGCAGAACACGAATTCCAAAAGCGCATCATCTTTCAAAATAAACATTTTACGGTTTTTCTGCCGTTCTTTACAGAATATCCCTATGGTGTTTATATCCAGTCCAACGCTCATAAACAGTACATTACGGAGTTTGATACCGAAGAACGGCGCGCACTTGCAGTGACTGTGAAACACACTGTTGGGATGCTTGACAACTTATTTGGATATAAATTTCCTTATATGATGTGCATGCACAATGCACCGGTTAATGTGGAAAAAGATCTTTCCAATGAATATCATTTTCATATTGAATTTTTCCCCCCAATGCGCAGTGCGGAAAAAATAAAATACAACGCGTCATCCGAAACAGGCTGTTGGGCACACTGCAATCCAACCTGTCCGGAAGACACTGCAGAAGAGCTTCGGGAGGCTTATCAGCGCTATCTTGACAAGAATAAATGAGCAGAGTTAAAAGTGAGAAGCCGCCGTTAGGCGGCTTTTTACATTTTACGAAATTATATGACCAGTTTATGAATAATTTTTCATTTTCATGTAAAAATTGATTGCAAAAAATCAAAATATATAGTATACTTAAATCCGGTTTTGGTTTTAATACAAAATGTCAATTTATTATCAATTATATAATTTTTTTTAATAAGGAGAAGTAGAAGGACTATGAACATTGATTTTACTCTTGCGGGTGCGGTCATAATCACCGGTCTGATAGTTGTTTTCATTGCCTTGGTAGGTCTTTGGCTTATTGTATGGCTGTTCGGAAAACTGTTTGTGACCGTAGGATCGTCCTCAAAACCTTCACAACCGAAAAAGCAAGCGCCGACACAAACAAAATCGGCCGCTCAAACAGCTTCTTCAAATACTGCTGTAAAAAATGCAATGGTGATTGAAGATGGCATCAGCGATGAAGTGGTTGCGGTGATTGCTGCTGCAGTTGCAGCCATGGGCAGTGCTGCGGGCGGATTTGCGGTACGCAGTGTAAGACGTGTGAAAGAAGCACGCTCTGCTTGGACAACTGCTGGTTTAGCTCAAAATACGCAGCCGTTTTAATTAAGACAAAATTTCGGAAAGGACTGACAATATGTTTGAAATTTTCATGGAGTCAGTACAAACTTTGATTGATAAGAGTGGATTCTTTAATCTTACCTTTTCCCCTTATGGCGGACAGGCTCTTATGCTTTTGGTGTCGTTTGTGCTGCTTTATTTAGCAATTGGAAAGAAATTTGAACCTTTGCTCCTTCTTCCAATTGCGTTTGGTATGCTTCTTACCAATATCCCGAATGCAGGACTTTACCATACGTTAATCTTTATTAATGAGACAGGTCATATTGACTGGCAGATGCTTGCATCCTCAGGAGGTCTGCTGGATTATCTGTATTTGGGTGTTAAACTCGGCATTTATCCACCGCTTATCTTCCTCGGTGTTGGATGTATGACGGACTTTGGTCCGCTGATTGCAAATCCAAAGAGCTTTATGATGGGTGCGGCGGCTCAGTTCGGTATTTTCCTTGCGTTCTTTGGAGCTCTGCTGCTTGGCTTTACTCCTGCTGAAGCCGGTTCCATCGGCATCATCGGCGGAGCTGACGGCCCGACTGCAATTTTCACTACAACGCAATTGGCGCCTCATCTGTTAGGCTCTATCGCAATCGCTGCATATTCATACATGGCGCTGGTTCCGATTATTCAGCCGCCGATTATGAAGGCACTCACCACCAAGAAACAGCGTGCCGTTCGTATGGAACAGCTCCGTCCGGTTTCAAAGCTGGAAAAAATCGTATTCCCGATTATGGTTGCGCTTGTTGTTTCGTTCTTGGTTCCGGATACAGCACCGCTGATCGGTATGCTGATGCT
>CALLQM010000393.1 GCA_938014855.1 uncultured Clostridia bacterium
GAGTTTATCAAGTTCGCTTGTATCCTCATATACCGGTTTTTCCCTCCATTTGTCAGGCTTTCTGTTTTTAAGCCAGAATATTTGCGCCGTTGTATTTCCTTCAATAGCATTTTTAAACAGTGCATTCTCTACCATTCTGTCAACAACGTCTTTGGACTTCTTTAGGGTGTCAGACAATTCAGGAAATTGTTTTTTCCATTCATATAATGTGGTATGGGATATTCCAATGTTATGTGCGATCTGTTTATCTGTTAATCCGTCTCTTGCCCATCCTTCGATTCTTAGTAAGCCTTCCGGCGTAATCCAGTCGGCGTATTTTCCTTTTGCAGCCATTAGGCTCACCTCCTTCATTGCATAGAAAAAGCACCCAATAGGGTGCTAGTTTTTGAATATTATTTTGGATAACACGTTAAGATATATATTCCATCATCTTTCTTTTCAATATCTAAGTAGAATTTTAGTCCTGCTCGTGTACCGGTAATATAATAATCACCCGAATCTTTTGAAAAGCGCCCACTCACGCAGACGCTAATCAAAAGGGATAAGTAAAATATAAGGAGAAACTAATGAAAGAGGGAATCGGCGGCCAGCCCGTGGCAATCAGACCAGCCGCCTAATCAGGAAGTCAGGACTCGAACCTGAACCTATCCTTGTCGCTCTACTCTGCGGATCGCTCTGCCCGTTAAGCTACATCCTGTAAGCCGGAAGGGGCTCCGGCTGCTGTGGTTCTTTTGCGGTAGATAATGGAGGATATTGCATGAATTACCGCGTGCCACCAGCCACAGCTAAGGCGATACAGCTCCCGGCCTTTGACAACCGGGAACCGTTAAGGAGAAATATCGAATGGTAAGTGTAAAAGTAAAAATGGAATCCGTTCATCCTCAACTTCAACCACTACCATAATATCACGAAAGCAGGTCTAATTTGTCCCCACTTTTTATCAGATCCAGATAATGGTAAAATAATCGGCGATATCCATAAAATTCTGTTTTTCCAATCGGTATCCTTCCAAGCTTTTCATCATACTCAATAAAAGGGAACGACAAGTCATTGGTAACACTCTTGATTATGTATGGGTAGATCTCGCTGGAAGCCGCTACAGCTGCCTGTTCAATCATCTCGCAGTCTCTCTGATAGATGACGTTTCGAATGGCATTCATCTCCAGAGTGTTTTTCTTAAAGTTCCCTTTTGGCATCCCGTCATTTGCTACCGCATTAATCCCCCGATTGATCTTTGATTTTTTTTCATCATACTGAAGGCAAAAGGCCTGCAGCTCCTTATATCTGTTTCTAGATATCCCGTAATCATCCCATGTCATATCCCGCAGCCTTTTCTTTTTTGTCTTCATCACTCCACCCTTTCAAACCGCCCCAAAATGTGGCTCCGGAAATCCGCTTGATACGGCTGATGATTCATCTGCCGTCTGGCTGACTGTGTATGCCGGTCATGTTCATTGATCTTCTCATAATCCATGCAGGCGCGTCTTAGATCGCGGTCTGCTGTAATTCGTTTCTTTTCGTTGTTATCATGCACTCCAAACACCTCCTTCTGCTGCTCACCAGCATTCCTTTTATCATATTTGCCTTTCTGCAACACG
>CALLQM010000394.1 GCA_938014855.1 uncultured Clostridia bacterium
CTGCAGGGGATTGACAATGATGTCATTACCTATTCTACTGTAATTGAGGATAGTCCCATTACCCTTCCGGACGGAACTAAGTGGCCGTCCAACTATTATAGAAGTTATCTTGGACCGGCTACGGTAGATTTAGCAATTCAAAAATCCATCAACACCATTCCGGTAAAAATCGTTGAAATGGTAACTCCGCGCCGTACATTTGACTTCTTAAAAGATAAGCTGGGGTTTGATTCCCTCGTTGAACGTGAAGTGGTTAACGGGCAGGTTGTCGGAGACATCAACCTCTCGTCCATGGCATTGGGCGGTATGACGCACGGCGTCACTGTTATGGAAATGGCCGGGTCTTATCAAATTTATGGAAACGGCGGCTATTTTACAAAACCTTATTCCTATACAAAAGTACTCGATGCCAACGGAGAAATCGTTTTGGAAAAAGACACAACACCACGCCGCGTGATTTCTGCTGAAACATCTACGATTGTCAATAAGCTCATGCAGCGCGTTACAAGAGGTCCAAGCGGTACAGGTGCCGCCTCTACCTTTTCCGCTATGCCGGTAGCCGGTAAAACCGGTACTTCTTCGGAAGATATTGACCAGTGGTTCTTGGGCGTGACGCCTTATTATGTCGGCGCATTTTGGATGGGATATGACAACGACAACGGTGTACCGCAGACCATTCGCTACACCGGGCTTCCCTATCCACCGCCTCTGCTTTATAAAACCGTCATGGGACATGTCCACGAAGGGCTGGAAGTTAAGCAGTTCCCAGTATGGGGCGATGTCGTTCAAAAGACCTACTGCGTAGAAAGCGGCGAGCTGGCAGCTGATGGCTGCACGAAAACAGCTACCGGCTGGTATAAAAAGTCCAACATTCCGCCAGAATGTTCGATGCATTCCGGAATCGTGCATTCAAAAGATTTGGATGATGAAGACGATGAAGATAACGACGATATTCTCAGGGATAAAAGCGGCAGAGTCATCCGCCGTTCCAAAAGCGGACTCATTATTATTAACGACGATTAAGATAATTAAAAGAAGCGAGAAGGAATCGAAAGATTTCTTCTCGCTTCTTTTTAATCAATAAACAATTGAATGGTGCGATAAACCTGCCAATCGAAATACGGCGGCAGATCCGCAGGCTCTTTATTATCATAAATCGCCGCAGCAAATTCCAATCGTTCAGCATCCACCACGGTAATTCCCTGATCTTTAAATTGTCGAATCAAGTTGGACTCGGTTTCCTGCCAAATTTGTTCCATATCCGCAATCAATCCCGCCGATGCTTCACGCAGCACCGCTTGTTCAAAATCACTTAGATTTGAAATCGACTGCGCATTTGCCATAAACCAAAGCGGAATAATCGCGTGACTTGTCCGAATTAAAAACAAATCGTTTGGATCTTCTGACAGCTCCGGCACCTGCTGAAGTTCCAGTTCTACAGCCTCTACTCTGCCAATGTTGTTTCCATCTTCATCACGAACTCGTTCCTCTTTATTAAATACCTCTACAACAGACTGCATTGGGTACGTTGAAACATCTGCATCAAGCATACGAAACGCGTCCGCTTTTGGCACACTGTTTGAATTCAGCACCATAACCAGCTTTTTAAAATCCGAAGGACTTCTAAGAAGTCCTTTTTTTGTTATGAAACATGGACTACCGTTATAAATTGCAGCAAGCGGCATTAAATTTTTTTGGGACAGCCTGCTTGTCAAAATATCGGTCATTTCTTCCGAATTGAGCGCCAAACTCATGTGCGCGGCATCATCATAGAAAAACGGCAGAGAAAGCGTTGAAAAGATGTCATCTGCTTGAGAGGCTTGTTGTGAAGAAAGAAACGCGAGGTCACACGTTCCCTGCAAAAGATTTTGTTCTCCCGCGCCGCCCGTTTCAACATTTATAATCAGCTTTCCGTTGCTTAGCTGTTCGACTCGGTTTGCAAATGACTTGCTTTTCGCGAGGATATCAGCGCCAAGATCGCCGTCCACCTCCAATGTCAAGACTTTGCCCACCGGCGATAATGATCGTTCATTGTTTGGTTTCGTAATCGTGCAGGAACATAGCAGAAAGCCGCTTAATACCAAAGCGGCACATCGTCTTGCCCATCTCACGCACAGTCCCCCTAACGATTGGTGTTGTCATCCTTATTTCGGCTGCTTTTTTGCTTAATCAGCCGATTGAGTTCATTTGTTAAATCCTCTTTTTCTTTTTCCTCATTCTTTTTCGTCTTAGGTTTCTCTTCTTCGGAGCTTGACTGCTCCTCATCCTCCTCAGCAGGTTCCTCCTGCGGAATTGTTTCTTCTTCAGGCGGCACATAAGGAACATATACCTGATGTCTCATATTATCAATACACTGGATGTGATAAGGCGTACAGGCCGCAAAGCTGTTGTTGGCAAACAGCAGTTCATTGATGCCTTGTTCCTTAATATATTCAATCGCCGCCAGCTGGAAATAGCGCTGATCGACAATATGAACTTCCTCATAATGGTTGATTAAAAACGGTGCAAACGCATTGCCGAACGACTCTTTGACAACCATGATCTTGCGCCCATTGTGCAGATCTGTCTTGACCTTAATGAGCGGAAAATCTCCCGCCAAAAAGACCGAGTAGCTATTGGGGCTCTTAGCATATTCCGCCCACAACGAGCAAGGCACACCATAATAAGGAGAATTCCGCACAAACAGCTGCGCTTGATACGCTTGCGGGAAAAGAAAATACTCGACATAATCTGGATTCTGCAAAAGCGTTGAATCCTGGGTCTGCGCATACATAGTACCAATAAAGTTATCTAGCCGCCTTGTTTCGCAGTCTTCCAAACGAATCGGCTCAAAGCCTGCCTGCTCACAAAACGCTTTGTACGCGTAATAGGCACCGCGTCCGGTCCAATGGTGGTCGGTGCGGAAATACAAGTATTCGTCGGTATGCTGTTTCAGTTCCGTAAAGGCATTCACCTTTTTGATTCTGCTGTCCAGCGCGTCATAAATGACTCCCATTGTTCTTTCCTGCGACGCCGTCAAATCCCGGTATTTATCCGGCACATAAAATTCAATGGCCGTCGGGATAATCATATTATACACCTGAACACCTGGCAGTTCCTCTTGATAGGTGCTAAGCACCTGCGCATACCATTGTGCCATTTGGTCACTGCCTCCAAACAGTGACATCGCCATTCCTTTATATACAAACATGCCGTTGCTGACCGGCCCCACTGTTTCGTTTTCCGTCTCGGACACAGCGGAGGACTCGCTGCTTTCTTCCTGACTGGCCGATTCCTCCGGCGCGTCGGAGGCTGCGTTCTGCGATGTCTCCGTATTTTTTTCCGGCTGAGACGGGATATCCGCCGCTTCCCCGCCGGAATGTTCTACAATGCGCACATCATCCATTCGGATGCCTCGTTGTTCTTTTAAAACAGCCGACAGGCTCACAAATTCATCGCGCAGTGGGAATGTATCTGCATAAAACGTTTCGATATCGCGGGTTAAACTGCCCTTAAACAGACTCATTATCGAAAGTTTTGGCATTTGCGCCAAATCGCGCTTTTCCACCGCAGAAACCAACGGTTTTTCGAACAGAAAAGCGCCCAAGAAAAAGAATACCATAACGCCAAAGATTACTGCAATATTAATAATGGAAAGCCGGAACAGCTGTTGCTGGGACAGTTTCATACGTATTAAACCGAAATAGCGTTCCCGTTCCTCTTCCACATTTGGTTTTTTATGAAGTCCGGCGGCCGGACGATAACGAAACTGCTCTTTTTCTTCTTTCATAGTCCGTACCTCCTTTTGCAGCAAATTTTAGAATCGGTAATATAAAAACGGATTGTAGCTTTGACCGACCAGCATCGCAGTAGATGCAAACAGCAGCAAGGCGTTTGCCGCTGTTTGGCAAACCAGTGCCGCCGGTACGTGCTCTTTGGCAAGCCACTGCGAAACAAATTGTTTGACCCATTTTACCACCGGCATACAGAATACAATTGCAATCACAAGCCAGAACAGGTTGTTGAGCAATGCAATCTCCACCCTGCTGTCCCACAAAGGAGCACCGCCGAACAGGATACGCAAAAAACTGCCAAGCCTGCTGAAATCGGTAAAATAGAACAGTACCCAGCCAACCGCGGAAATAAACAAAAGATACAGATGGCTGAACACTGCGGGAATTTTGTCCAAAATGCGGTGGAAGAATGTCTTTTCTAATGCAATCAATACCCCGTAATAAAGCCCCCAAAGGATAAAATTCCAGCTTGCGCCGTGCCATAGCCCTGTTAGGAACCATACAACCGCCAAATTTAAATATTGGTGGCGGCGGTTTCCTCCTAGCGGAATATAAACGTAATCGCGGAAAAAACTTCCTAGCGAAATATGCCACCGTCTCCAAAATTCGGTTGCAGATTTTGATACATAGGGATAATTGAAATTTTCCCTATAGTGGAACCCGAAAATACGCCCAAGCCCGATTGCCATATCCGAATAGGCCGAAAAATCGTAATAGATCTGCAGGGAAAACAGAATCGTCCCAAACCAAGCGCCGCCGACAGATAATTTGGAAAAATCGCCATCAAGATACTGCGACGCCAAATTTCCTGCCGTATTTGCGATCAGCACTTTTTTTGCAAGACCAAATACAAACCTTGTCAGCCCTTCTGAGAAACTCGCCGCATCCGTCGTACGGCCGCGGATTTCCCTCTCGACGTCCACATAGCGGATAATCGGACCCGCTACGAGCTGATGGTACATAGAAAGATAGAGCAGATAATACATCGGATTGGTTTGCGCTTTGGTATCGCCGCGATATACATCCACAACATAAGCAATGGTCTGGAAGGTATAAAACGAGATTCCGATCGGCAGAGCAAAAGACGGCACAGAAAATTGAGTGCCTAATAAAGCATTCAAATTCTGCACCAAAAATCCGCTGTATTTAAAGGTTGCCAAGATGGACAAGTTGACAATCAGCGACGAGAGCACCGCCGCTTTTGCTATCAATGTACCCCGAAACCGTTCAATCAATCGACCATGCATATAATCGAAAGAAGCGGAAAACAACAACAGCATCACCCATACCGGTTCGCCCCAAGCATAAAAAAGAAAGGAGAACGTCACCAGCACAAGGTTTCTCCAAACGATATTCTTGGAAATAAAATAGAGTATGATGTTGAGGGGTAAAAAAAGGTAAATAAACAATAAATTTGCAAAAACCATTTTTTCTCCTAATAAAAATATATTTTTAAAAATTATCTGCTTTTGTGGTTCCAACTTTCAATCAATTATCATTATTATACACATAATCAGCAAAATAATAAAGCATATCCTGCCAACTAATCTTGTATTTTCTCAATAAATACGATAATATATGGGAAGAATCAACTATAATAGTAAAGGATGTCCATTATGATTCATCTTAAACCAGAAAAGCGGGCAATTGCACTGATGGTTCTTTGCTCATCTCTTTGGAGCATTTCCGGAATTTTTATTAAACTGATTCCATGGAATGCAATTGTAATTGCCGGCTGGCGCAGTTTCTTCGCATCCATTTGTGTTGTGATCTATCAGCGTTTCTCAGGGATGTCTTTCCGCTTGAACCGTGCATCGGTCGTAAGCGGTCTTTTCATGTCGGCATCTTTTTTCATGTTTGTAACCGCCACCAAACTGACAACAGCCGCAAATGCAATCGTTTTGCAGTTCACGGCACCTGTTTTTATTCTCATCATATCCGTTGCCTTTTTAAAGCAGTCCATCTCCCGTGCCGATTTTTTTACCGTTCTTTTTACCATGGGCGGCATCTCGCTGTTCTTTTTTGATCAGCTTTCTCCCGGCAGTCTATGGGGAAACTGTTTGGCAATCGGTTCCGGATTTACTTTGGCGGTCATGTATCTTGCCACCGGAATCACCGATCCCCAAAGCCGAATGAGCGGAATTTTCATTGGGCAGTTTTTAACCGCTGTCATTGGCATTCCCTTTATGTTTGTATATGATACACCTATCACGAAATTTGCGGTGATTAGTATCTTAATCCTTGGCATTTTACAGTTAGGCATTCCTTATGTATTGTACGGCATTGCCGTCAAGCACTGCCCGCCGCTGGCCTGTTCGCTTTTAGGTGCGATTGAACCTTTGCTCAACCCGGTATGGGTGTTTCTGTTTTCCGGTGAATGTCCGGGCATGTTCGCGCTGTTCGGCGGAATCGTGGTCATTGCTACAATCACCACTTGGTGCATTTGGCGCGACAAAAATGTGTTAAGCACCGCCAATAGCGATCCGAATTGATTTAACTATTGCATACGGGTGTTGTATAATTTGCGTGATTAAATTACAAAATAATGTCAGATAACAAAGTAAGGCGGGAGTCAAAATGGCAAATGAAATAAATGAGGCAAGTCCAATCAACGAAACGAACGAAAATAATGGGGCAAATTACGTAGTCAACCCGGAAAAAAATGAAATCATTACCGTGGACGGTGTCTCCTACCGTCGTCTATGTATCAAAACCCATGTCATTAGTGAAAACGATAACATTGTTGAGGTTGTCGATCGGTATGTTTCCCCCTTAGTGCAAGAGGGTGACATTGTATTTATCACCGAAAAAGCAGTAGCCTGCACACAGCGCCGCGCAATCCCAATGAAGGATATCCACCCGCGTCCGCTTGCAAGGTTCCTGTGCAAATTTGTATTAAAAACGCCTTACGGAATCGGTCTTGGCATTCCGGAAACAATGGAAATGGCTCTTCAGGAGTGTGGAACTCTGCGCATTCTGTTTGCCGCCGCAATTTCCGC
>CALLQM010000395.1 GCA_938014855.1 uncultured Clostridia bacterium
TCCGAGCAAAAATGTCTAAGGAATCAATCTATGACATTGCGCCTTGATGAAAACAATCATCAACAGGCAGCGGCGGAAACGCTTCTGCCCTCCACCATTGAAAAGGAGTGTCCGATCTGCGGTTGTGTGCATAGACTATGCGCATAGCTTTTGTGGTATGGAAATTGCAGGAGGCTCTGTTTTCGGTGGAAAGCAGAGCTTTTTTTGTGAGTAAAAACGGAGGATGAAAATGAATCGTGTAAAAACTGCCCAAGCTGTCGGACAAGTACTGTGCAAACCCAGACTAGATGTAAAAAAACAGTGGATTACGTTGGAACAAGCAATCGAAACCATTACACAAGCGGTGCAGACCAAACAGCCGATTGAACTGCCGCTGACGCAAATCTGCGGAGAAATTTTGGCGGAAGATGTAACCGCGGCAATCGACCAGCCGCCGTTTCCCCGTTCGCCGCTGGATGGCTACGCTTTTCGCGGGAAAGACAGCGCGGGTGCGTCCAAAGAGCATCCGGTAACGCTGAAAGTTGTTGATAAAATTTATGCAGGCGGAACATCGTCTGTAACCGTTGAGCCTGGTCAGGCGGTTCGGCTGATGACCGGCGCGATGATTCCAAACGGCGCCGACTGTGTGATTCGGCAGGAAGACACAAATTATAACGAAGACGTGGTGGAATTGTATCGGGAAATCAAACCGTTTCAGAATTACGGCAGGCAGGGGGAGGACTATCAAAAAGGAACCCTGCTTTTAAAAGCAGGCACAAAACTGGATTTTGCGGCGGTGGGGGTACTCGCCAGCAACGGCGTTTCGGCTGTTCGCGTCTATCCCAAACCCAAAGTCGGAATCATCGCTACGGGAGATGAACTTTTCGATCCCGGAAAACCACTGCCAAGCGGGAAAATATACGATTCCAACCTCTTTATGATGCGCGCCCGCCTGCATGAGCTCGGATTGGAAACCAAAGCGATGCAAATTGGGGACAGCTATGATAAAGTTGCCGACGGCATCGTACAGCTTTTGGAATCGACCGATGCGGTCATTACAACCGGCGGCGTGTCCGTTGGACAAAAAGATATCTTAAATGAATCGCTCCCCTATCTTTCGGCAGAAACCTTGTTCCATGGGCTGAAAATGAAACCCGGCTCTCCTGCAATTTTCTCCATTTATCGCGGAAAACCGGTGTTGTCGCTCTCGGGCAATCCATTTGCGGCGGCGGCAACGTTTGAACTGCTGGCAAGACCGATGCTGGCAAAATTGGCAAATGATTCTGCGCTCAACTGTAAAACGACTACGGCGAAACTGGCAACGCCATTTAAAAAAGCCAGCCCAAACCGTCGATTTGTGCGCGGACTTTTCCAAAACGGTGCGGTCACTCTGCCGCAGGGACATTCTTCCGGACAGCTGTCCTCGATGGTTGGATGCAACTGTTTGGTGGACATAGCGGCGGGCAGTGGTGCGCTCAAAGAGCAGACGCTTGTAAAAGTGGTCCTGCTGTAAATGAAAGGCGGAATCGGAATGGGAACTATACAGAAATTGACCATGCAAAAACCGCCGGTCATTGCGATCAGCGGTGTCAAAAATTCCGGCAAAACCACGCTTTTGGAAAAAATACTGCCGATTCTAAATGCAAAAGGGCTGAACGTGGCGGTCATCAAACACGATGGGCACACGTTTGACGCCGACGTCGAGGGGACGGACAGTTACCGAATGCGCAAAGCGGGCGCGTATGGAACCGCTGTTT
>CALLQM010000396.1 GCA_938014855.1 uncultured Clostridia bacterium
GGCGCTGGGTGAAAGCGTTACGCTGTTAGATGGCAACGAAGAAACCCCTGGACTGATAGAACAACTGAGTGCATTGGTTGCCAATATGTCGGAAGCCGCAAATTATTTGGAGACGGCTCATCCAGCGGCTGATCGACTAACAGAAATTTCATATGAGTTTGAAGGATTTTCCAGCGATATCCATGATCTTTTGGATAATTTAGACTGTGACCCGTCTCAGTTAGACGATATTGAACGACGTCTTGATACAATTTATATTCTAAAAAAGAAGTATGGTCCAGATATCCCTGCAATTTTAGCTTATCATGATAAGGCGTGTCAGGAACTTGAACAAATTGAGACTTCGGATGCACGTGCGGCGAAACTGATGAAACAGGTAAAACAGCTTTATGATAAAGCTTCTTTATTTGCAGAAGAACTATCACAAAAACGTGCAACAGCCGCAAAAGGATTTGTAAAAGCTGTACAAGAAGAATTAGTTTTCTTGGATATGCCTTCGGTCACACTTTCTGTGCAGTGCAAGAAAAAGCCGCTTTCTGCAGACGGTATTGATAATTTGGAACTCTTTATCTCAACTAATATTGGTGAAAAAGCGAAGTCTTTGGCAAAAATTGCTTCCGGCGGAGAACTTGCCAGAATTATGCTATCCATAAAGAATGTTCTTGCGCAAAAGGATGAGATCGATACATTAATTTTTGACGAAGTGGATACGGGTGTATCTGGACGCGCTGCACTCAAAATAGGAAAAAAATTAGCGCAGGTCGCCGAAAATCGTCAAGTCATTGTTGTAACACATCTTGCACAAGTTGCATCGTTCGCAAATCGGCATTTACTTATTCAAAAATCGGCACATAATGATCGAACTTTTACGACCGTGGATTCACTAAACCGTGAGCAGCGTATACATGAGCTTGCGCGTATTATTGGTGGAGATGAGTTGAGCGAAATTGCACTTAAACATGCAGAAGAAATGCTTGAAGATGCCGGAAATTAACGATGTAACTTGTATTTTTAAAATATGCATGCTATAATGAACCAATTAACAAATTTAGGCTGTTTAGTAATTTAAATAGATGACAGCAAAAAAGAAAAAATAAGGAGACAGATCGATGACAGTATTTGAAGAATTAACCCGTCGCGGACTGATCGCGCAAATGACGCATCCCGAAAAAATTGAAGAACTTCTCAATAATGAGAAAGTTACTTTTTATATTGGTTTTGATGCGACCGCAGACAGTCTGCATGTCGGCCATTTTCTTCAATTAGTTGTGATGAAGCATTTACAGCGCGCAGGACATCGTCCTATTGCATTGTTAGGCACCGGCACAACGATGGTAGGGGATCCTACTGGTAAAACCGATATGAGAAAAATGCTTACCGTTGAGGAAATTAACCACAATGCAAAGTGTTTCCAAAACCAAATGGAGAAATTTTTAGATTTTTCTGATAACAAAGCATTAATGCTCAAAAACGGTGATTGGTTGCTAAAACTGAATTATATTGAACTACTTAGAGATGTGGGTGTGCATTTTTCTGTCAATCAAATGTTGACTGCGGATTGCTTTAAAACTCGTCTTGAGCGCGGTTTATCATTTATCGAATTTAACTATATGATCATGCAGAGCTACGACTTTTTGAAATTACATCGCGATTATGGATGCAAAATGGAAGTTGGCGGTAATGATCAATGGGCAAATATTCTTGGCGGCATTGATTTGACTCGACGTGTTACAGGTGATGAAGTTTATGGAATGACATTTACTTTACTTACCACTAAAGAAGGCAAAAAAATGGGGAAAACCGAAAATGGAGCCGTATGGCTCGATCCTGATAAAACTTCTCCTTATGACTTCTTCCAATATTGGCGCAATGTTGCAGATGAAGACGTTGTACATTGCCTAAAACTGCTCACATTCCTGCCTATTGAACAAATTGAAGAAATGGATAGTTGGGAAGGCAGTGAATTAAACAAAGCAAAAGAAATTTTAGCATATGAACTTACTAAAATGGTGCATGGGCAAGAAGAAGCAGAAAAAGCGCTATCGTCAGCGCGCTCTATTTTTGCCGCAGGTAGCCACAGTGCTGATATGCCTACAACCGCTTTGCAGACTTCCGATTTTGTGGATGGAAAACTTTTAGTTTCTGATTTGCTCGTCAAAACAGGATTGGCTCCATCAAAAGGAGAAGGAAAACGTCTGATTCAGCAAGGTGGTATTTCTATTGATGATGTAAAAGTTCAGAATTTTTCTGATTCTGTTAAACTGGATGACTTTAGCAAAGGTCATATCATTATCCGTAAAG
Organism: uncultured Clostridia bacterium; assembly: GCA_938014855.1. Lineage (GTDB taxonomy): Bacteria > Bacillota > Clostridia > Oscillospirales > Ruminococcaceae > Anaerotruncus. The sequence goes on from CALLQM010000396.1 coordinate 2,302, forward strand.
GCAAAAAAATCTATCATAAAGTTACGTTGTCATAATTTTCTAGAAAAAATACTTGACAAGATTTTTAAAACGCGTTATGATAACAACCAAGATGAATACGTCAAAAGCTTTGACGGGGAACAAAACACAAAGAATGTGTTGCAGAGAGCCGTTGGTTGGTGAAAAACGGTACCATATTTGTGAATAACTCGCCCCTGAGCTGTCTTTCGAACGCGTAAGCAAGTAGATAAGGCCGGTGTCCCACCGTTAGTTGGAGAGCGCATTGTTAGATGCGGCCGAGTGGGCTGTTTCATCAGCCAATTTGAGTGGTACCACGGAAGTTGATTTAGACCTTCGTCTCTATAAATAGAGACGAAGGTCTTTTTACATTTCCGTTTGACGAGATTCTCTGAAACACATGTTTGAAAGGTGAGAATATTATGAGTAAAAAAATTAAGATTTTTGACACCACTCTCCGCGATGGAGAGCAATCTCCCGGATGCAGCATGAACTTCAGCGAAAAAATGGAAATGGCACGTCAATTGGAACGGTTGGGTGTCGACATCATTGAAGCAGGATTTCCAGTTTCTTCTCCAGATGATTTTGAATCTGTAAAATCAATTGCTAAAACTATTAAAGGAGCTACTATTGCAGGATTGGCACGTTGTGTAGAAGGAGATATTCAACGTGCATATGATGCAGTTAAATATGCACAATCTCCAAGAATTCATGTGTTTATTGCAACAAGTGATATACACATGAAGTATAAACTCAAAATGACCCCTGATCAAGTTGTTGAACGTGTTGCGAAGATGGTTGCCTATGCACACAGTTTTTGTTCGGATATTGAATTTTCAGCTGAAGATGCATCCCGCAGTGACAAAGATTTCTTGGTACGAGTATTTAATACCGCCATAAAAGCTGGCGCGACCACGATTAATATTCCTGATACAACCGGTTACAGCACCCCAATTGAAATGTATGAACTAATCTCTTATATAAAAAAGAATCTGCAAAATCCAAACGTTGATATTTCCGTTCATAATCATAATGATCTGGGACTTGCAGTTGCAAATTCACTTGCCTGCATTCGTGCAGGAGCTACACAAGTCGAATGTACGGTCAATGGAATCGGAGAACGTGCAGGAAACGCGGCACTAGAGGAAATCGTAATGGGGTTGAAAACACGCAGAGATTACTATGAGTGCAAGACTGGTATTGATACAAAACAGATTTATCGAACCAGTAAGCTGCTCAGCACGATAACAGGTGTTTCAATCAGTCCAACCAAATCAATTGTGGGCACAAATGCATTTGCACATGAAAGTGGCATC
>CALLQM010000397.1 GCA_938014855.1 uncultured Clostridia bacterium
CGATGATCCCTGCACATTGTTCCTTGGTCATATAAAGCCCTGCCTTGAATTTCAGCGTTTTTTGCAGCCCGCTTGGAAATAGCCCGTAAAACACACCGAAGTTGCAGTTTTTTGCGATAGTACGACGCTCCTTGTAATGCGGTTCATTCTTATCCGCCGCCGTTTCGAACGGAATACGGAAAATGACCGAGGTAGTAGCTGCATGAATATCACCGCCGGTTCGATAGATTTGAAGCATCCTTTCATCACGGCAATAAAAAGCACCGACGCGTAATTCTATCTGGGAGAAATCTAATGAGACAATCAAGCTGCCCTCAGGTGCTACGATAAAATTGCGCACACCAACCGGGTCATTATCTTTGCGCGGGCAGTTTTGTAAGTTCGGGTTACGCGAGGCAAAACGTCCAGTCTCTGTACCGAGGGGCATGAGGTCGGGATGGATTCTCCCTGTCGCCGTATTGATATGTGTTAAGTACCCGTCAATGTAAGTGCTTTTGAGTTTGCCCCATTTACGGTATTCCTGTACCAGTTCAAACAGGCGAACAAGCTCCGGACGCTTGTCTTGGCAGTATTCGGTGAGCATTATCATTGTTGCATCGTCCGCTGCTTCCTGATGTTTTTCTGTTGTTTTCAGTACAGGAAGACCAAGGTCACTAAAGAGGTACCTCTTGAACGCTGATGTAGATGCATTTGCCCCGATGTCCACGCCGTCGGTCATCTCGGCGATTTCAGTACGGAGGACAGTAAGCTTTTTCTCGGCTTCCTTTTGTCTTTTCAGCATTGTCTCCACATCCATAGGAACACCGCTATACTTCATAATCCCACAGTAAACTGAAGTCGGCGATTCGACGCGCTCCACGATTTCTCTGTGATGGGGTAGGTTTTTGGCAAACCATTCGTTGAATTTATGATACAGCCGCAAGGTGTAGTCACTATCGGCACAAGCATAACGAAGGGTTTCTTTATCAGCTGGATCCATCTCATCAAAAAGGCGTCCTGCCGTTACAGTTGCAAAATCCGGCATATCCGCACCGAATAGTGACGTCGAAAGCAGCTTCAACCCGCTGTCCGACAGGTTACGAAACTCAAATTTACTCTTAAGCGTCAGTTGCGCTGCCGCGATGGTATCATAACAAGGCTCGCATACGACGATACCCAGTGCATACAGGAACATCGCCTCGAATGAAAGGTTGTGTGCCACCTTGACCACCCTTGGATTTTCAAAC
>CALLQM010000398.1 GCA_938014855.1 uncultured Clostridia bacterium
AGAAAGCTTCCTCAACTTAAAAACATTAGGAATCTGCTTAATGGGTCTCTTAGCATTCTGCTTCGGTACCGCTTTTGGTGTACTGCTTGGAGATTTGATGTATGTGCTTTCTAAGGGCAAAATTAATCCGTTGATTGGTTCTGCAGGCGTTTCTGCGGTTCCGATGGCGGCTCGTGTGTCACAGAAAGTCGGACAGGCCGAAAACCCGACCAACTTCCTGCTCATGCATGCAATGGGACCGAATGTTGCTGGTGTTATCGGTTCAGCGGTTGCCGCAGGCGTACTGCTTTCGATTTTAAAAGTTTAAGTCGTATTTTCACAAAAGGCAGGTCACTATGACCTGCCTTTTTCTATTTTTAATAAAGCTCTTTTTATGCTATAATAACGGTACCGGATCCATGTCGATTACAATCCATAATGCTCAGAATCTCTTGGATTAGGAAATTTAATATACATATTCCGGTTACGTTTTGAGCCAGCAGATCGGATATCTGCGGCTTTTTTATAATATTGATAGATTGTGTGGTAAAATGAAATGGACCAACTATTAAGGGACAGATTTCAAACGGTAAAACGCCGAATTATTGACGACTTTTTTGCCAAAATGAACCCCATGCAAAAGCAGGCCGTCTTTGCAATTGAGGGACCTGTATTGATTTTGGCCGGAGCGGGAAGCGGAAAAACAACGGTGATTATTAACCGAATTGCAAACATGGTGCAGTTTGGAGATGCGTACACCAGCGAGCATGTGCCCGAACAGATTACTCAAGATGATGTTGAATTTTTGGAAGACTATGCTGACGGAAACAATTGGGAGATGGAAAAAGCATTCTCATTGATTCGCAATCAAACGGTGAATCCGTGGAATATTCTTGCAATCACCTTTACCAACAAGGCGGCAGGAGAACTTCGGGAACGGCTCAGTTCGATGCTAGGAGCGGTTGCAGAGGATATCAATGCCTCGACGTTTCATTCTGCCTGTGTGCGTATCCTGCGCCGAGAAATTGACCGCATGGGGTACAAAAGCTCGTTTACGATTTACGATACCGATGATTCCATCCGTTTGATTAAAGCAGCATTGAAACAGCTGAATATCGAAGAAAAAAAGTTACCGCCGAAATCCATACTTTCTGCAATCGGACGGGCAAAAGATGAACTGAAAACTCCTGCGGAATTTGCCTCAACAGTGGGTTCGGATTATCGTTTGCAGATCATCTCGAATGTTTATGAGATTTATCAGTCCCAGTTAAAAGCCGCCAATGCAGTGGATTTTGACGATATCATTATGCTGACCGTTCAGATTTTTCACAAATTTCCTGATGTATTGGAGCATTATCGCAACCGGTTCCGCTACGTCATGGTGGATGAGTATCAGGATACCAACCGTGCTCAGTTTGAGCTGGTAAAGCTCCTATCTTCCGCCAGCGGAAATCTTTGTGTAGTGGGCGATGATGACCAAAGTATTTATAAATTCCGCGGCGCTACGATCGAAAACATTCTTCAGTTTGAAGATACGTTCCAAGGCGCTCGCGTCATCCGCTTGGAACAAAATTATCGGTGCACGACCACGATTTTGGATGCTGCGAATGCTGTTATTGAAAATAATACTGAGCGTAAAGGAAAAACACTTTGGACACAGAATGACTCGGGCGTAAAAATAAAAGTGTATCGTGCCGTGGACGAAGGCGCGGAGTCTCGCTTTATTGGCGATACCATCTCTGAAAACGTGAAAAATGGAATGAAATTTTCCGATCATGTCATTCTATACCGCATGAATGCGCAGTCAAATATGATTGAGCGTGGTCTTGTAAAATTTGGAATTCCATACCGTATTATTGGCGGACAACGCTTTTATGAGCGCAAAGAAATCAAAGATATTGTCTCCTATTTGTCCGTACTAAATAATCCTGCGGATAATCTGCGGCTTCGCAGAATTATTAATGAGCCAAAGCGTAAATTGGGAGACAGCACGGTAAACAACGCATTAGCCCTTGCGCAAAGTCAGGGAGTGCCGCTGTTTGACGTTGTGGAACATGCGGATGAGTATGCGACCCTTGCACGCAAAGCAGCGGATTTGATGGCGTTTGCGGCTATGATTCGTCGCTTAATGGACATCGCACAGTCCTGCCCGCTTGACGAACTTTTGGACAAGCTTTTGGAAGAAACCGGATATCTGCTGATGCTGCAAAAAGAGGGGTTTGAAGGTCTGACCCGCATTGAAAATATTGAGGAACTCAAATCTTCCATGCATCGATATGAGGAAGAAAATGAAAATCCGAGCCTATCCGGATTTTTGGAAGAAATTTCGCTTTATACCGATTTGGATCACTATGATGCGGATACCGATGCGGTTGTCATGATGACGATGCATTCGGCGAAGGGGCTTGAATTTGACAACGTATTTATTGCAGGCATGGAAGAGGGGATTTTTCCCGGAATCCAGGCATTTCATAATCCTGCTCAAATTGAAGAAGAACGCAGGCTCGCTTATGTTTCGGTTACGCGTGCCAAGAAGCGTTTATTTATTTCCACAGCGGCACAGCGAATGCTGTTTGGACAAACGATGCGCAATCGTGTGTCGCGCTTTTTGACAGAAATTCCACAGGAACTTTGTGATGTCGAAGATGCAACGATTCTTCACCGTCAGAAGATGCAGCAGGCGGAGCCCCGCAAGCCGCGTATCTCTGAAACCGATAAGATGCTGGGAGTCGGTACGATGCCGTCAACCGCTCCTGATAAAAGCTTTGATATCCAAGTGGGAGACACGGTATCCCACAAAGTATTCGGAACGGGAATGGTGCTGTCGATTGTGCCAATGGGAAATGATCATTTGGTAGAAATAGCATTTGACAGCGTCGGAACCAAGAAAGTTATGGCTAAATTCGCTAGATTACAAAGAAAGTAATGCTTCTTCGACAGTACAATGAAATTAATTTGTCGAAAACAACTTTCTTCGACAAAATTTTGTAATCATTTGCATATAATAAAACTATCAGTATTAATTCATGTGTTAAAAACAAAATGGAGTGTTAGTTTATGCAGATGAAAAAGTGGTTTTTGGCCTACAAAATTGAATTTCTATGGAAACAAATCCGGCGCAACCGCAAAAAAATGGGAGATCTTATTAAACAGCGCGAACCCTATCATTCGCCTAGATTGGTAAGGCTAAATACCAAGAATTGGGAATTATGGTGGACAGCCCATCAAATGGAGCGGCTATGGTCGCAGCTTTCAATCGATTAGTTACATAGTAAAAAACAACGAATTTGCTTTTTTAAATGGCAGATTCGTTGTTTTTATTTTCTTTATAAAATAGTAGCCGAAACGCTGATTAGGGAATAAAATAAAGAACAGATACAAAATTTCCTTGTATATGCACAAAAACGAGAATCCTTCATAAAATGTTATAGAGTACAGCTCAAAACATAACTAGGAGGATTCATATGGCAGAACAAAAGATAGCTCCAGTTACTGCGACCGGAGCGAACTGCTTTAAAGAAGCAGTGTGCATAGATGCCGGTAGGATCTTTGATTCTTGTACCGACAAAGATTGCCTCACGGATCTGCAGGTGTTCTTCACGGACCGCGTACAGCCGATTATCGACAATGCGGTAAGCGTTAAATGTAAAGAAGTGAAAATAATTAATGTGTACCTAGATGTTGAACCGGTTCCGTTTAATAAAGGGTTCTATTCGGTAGACATCACGTTTTTCTTCAAAGTAAAACTGCTCGTACACTCGTCCCCGTCTTGTCCGCCTGCAACTGTGGTTGGAGTAGCCGCATTTTCTAAAAAGGTCATTCTGTTTGGAAGCGAAGGAAATGTAAAGGTCTATTCTTCAACCGATCCAAGAAATTGCTCTGAGCATGATAACACAGATATGCCCAAAGCAAGTGTACATGTCGTCGATCCAATGTGCTTAGACGCTAAACTTGTTGAAACCTCTCCCCACCGCATGTTCGACTGCGGTATTACGCTTCCAAATTCGATTTGTGGCAAGTTTGAAGGCGACTTCGCATGCGTCAAGCCTCAAAAAGTTGTGTTGATCACCATTGGACTCTTTACAATTGTTCAATTGGAACGCTGCGTGCAGATGATGATTCCTGCATACGATTATGCGGTACCTGATAAAGAAAGCACCAACGCGACAGACGATCCTTGTGAAGTATTCAAAAAGATTAAATTCCCGATCAACCAATTTTTCCCCCCAAAAATGAGTGAAAGCGATCAAATCTAAGTGGCCAACCGGTAGGTGAGGGCACATTTTAGTGCCCTCACCAGGTGCCGGTTTTAAATCGTGTATTCCGACGCTTATTGAAAAAATCCAATCAGGCGTCAAAACGCTGCGCTCATCCAAAAAATGGACAACCTATCGTTACAATAACAGTGATAAAGTAAACTCTCGTCAACTAATGTTGGCGGGAGTTTTTGAGTGCTGGCGCAAAATTACAATAAAATGTAAAGTTTACTTGACATTTCGCAAATATATGCTATTCTATAAATGTAAAGTAAGCTTTACATCGTTGAAAAAGGAGGTTCCTATGAAAAACAAATTGGAGGCACTTCGAAAAGAGCGTGGCATCAGTCAAGAAGAGCTGGCGCAGGCCGTGCAGGTATCCAGGCAAACGATTGGATCACTGGAAAAAGGCAGATATAATCCATCCATCATACTTGCGTTTCGAATTGCTGTATTTTTTGATAAACCGATTGAAGAAATTTTTGTATATGAAGGAGAATGAGGCATGAAATCGATCAAATTAAAACTCACATTCTTTGGTTTGTTTGCAGTCATTGGCATGGTGCTGTTTGTGGTCAATCTGATGAGCGGTGCACCGGATGGGTATGTGACGGGATTTGCGGCTGCAATCCTTGCGGTTGCTGTACTTAAAATCATACAATATGGGCGGATTGCGAGTCATGAACAATTGCTTAAAAAATTTGAAATCAATCAACAGGAAGAACGTCTTATCATGATTGCGGAAAAAAGTGGCCGTTTCACACTGCTGTTGACGGTATTTGCGGAACTGACAGCGGCGGTCATCTGTATGTTTTTGAGAGCAGACCAATTCGCAAGAATCGCGGCAACGGCGGCAGGCTTGCAAACGGCGGTATACGCAGGGATCTACATGTGGATGTCAAAACGATTTTAAATTTTAAAAGCCCCACAGCACAATTAAGTGCTGTGGGGCTTTTTATATGATG
>CALLQM010000399.1 GCA_938014855.1 uncultured Clostridia bacterium
ATGTGACCTTTTGCAGCAGCAGCAAAAGCAGATGCATCATTTGCCGCATAATCCGCTTCTGCCTGTTCGCGGGAGACCTCAGCGGTGATTCTGTCGCCGCCAAGGAACGCAATGGCAGTTTTAGGAGAAAGTGCGCTGATGGTAGCAGACGGCCATGCAACGGTATAGTCCGCATTCGCGGCACGTCCAGCCAGCGCGATATAAGCCGAGCCATAGGCTTTTCCAACCACAACAGCAACTTTTGGAGTGGTCGCTTCGGCATAAACATGAGCAAGTTTTGCAACTTCACGGACGCCGCCGCGGAAGCTGTGACCAGGAGCCGGAGCAAATGCTTCACAGTTTACAATGGTGACCACGGGGATCTGGAAGGAATCACAGATCGTGACAAAGCGCGCAATTTTGGAAGAACCATTCGAGCAGATTCTGCCGCTGTTGGAAGCGCAGACAATACCAACCGTGGAGCCTGCAATCGTCGCAAGGCCAACACGAGCCTGGCATCCGGAAAATTCCGGCTGAAGTTCAATCAGGCTGTTTGCATCCACAACTTGTTTGGCAATTTCAGAAAGATCTGCAGAATCAATATTGCCTGCAGCCGCTGTAAGCGCAGCTTCAGCGCCGTCAGCCGCAGTAAAGTCGCACATTGGTGCGGCGGAAAGATTGTTGGATGGGAGCAGGGAAATGAGTGAACGGGCAGCAGCAATTGCCTGCGCATCGTCTTTTTCCACAATGTGTGCAACGCCGGATGCTGCGGCATTTTTTGCATCACTTGCATTTTCTGCATCGCCGGTCGTCAAGAAGAGTTCCGCTTTTTCGCTCATTACAACAAAATCGGCAGAAGCAGCAATCAAAGCGGCACTGCCTGCACAAACGCCGAGTACAAGAGAAACCTGCGGGACAACACCTGAAAGATTGTTGCTCCAGCAAAGCATTTCGCCGTAAGCGGCCATTGCATCCAAACCTTCATCAACAGCTGCACCGTTGGAATCATAAATTCCTACTACAGGTGCGCCGGTTTTAAGGGCAAGATCATAGATTTTTTTGATTTTGGAACCCTGCGCGGCACCGACTGCGCCGCTCTTTTGTGTGGAATCCTGTGAAAATGCGTATACAGGACTTCCCTCTACGAGGCCATAGCCTGTAATGACGCCGGAGCCGTCGCATCCTGTTTTCACCAAAGTACCAACCTCAACAAATGTGTCGGG
>CALLQM010000400.1 GCA_938014855.1 uncultured Clostridia bacterium
TAGCCATAGCATCGGATAAAAAGAAGGTTGCTCAGCATTTTGGACACTGTGAAGGATTTTGGATGTTTGATTCCGAAAATCAGAATATCACCGGGAAAAAATTTATCCCCAATCCGGGACACAGACCGGGATTTCTGCCGGTTTTCCTACATGATAATGGTGCCAAAGTGATTATTTCCGGCGGCATGGGCGGCGGCGCTGTTGATATCTTTAACGAAAAAGGCGTCGAAGTCATCACCGGAGCATCCGGTGACGCAGAAGCGGCTGCTAAAAACTATTTGAAGGGCGCGCTAAAATCCACCGGCTCCGTCTGTCATGAACATCAGCATGCAGACGAATGCCATTAATAAAACCGTTCTTTCCTCAAAAAGACAGGCTGGAGTGTAGTTGGTCATCCTCCGGCCTGTCTTTTCTATTTTTCTTTATACGACTTTTTGCAGGATAATATCTAAAACACGAACAAAATCCGCTCGGACTCGGTTTGCCGTTTCAACCACTTCATCATGGCACAGCGGCGCATCCAAAACGCCTGCCGCCATATTGGTGATGCAGGAAATACCCAGTATTTTCATACCGCAGTGACAAGCCGCAATCGTCTCCGGAACAGTAGACATCCCAACCGCATCCGCGCCGAGCGCACGCGCCATGCGCACCTCTGCGGGGGTTTCATAATTCGGTCCGCTGAACATCATGTAAACGCCTTCATCCAGCGCAATGTCCTCTTTTTGCGCTTCCTTGCGCAGAACACATCTTCGCAGATGCTTGTCGTAAACATTGCGCATATCGGGAAAGCGCGGCCCGAATTCATCCAAATTCGCCCCGACAAGCGGATTGCTTCCCGAAAAATTGATGTGGTCGGAAATCATCATGAGCGTACCGGAATCAAACGCAAGATTTACACCGCCCGCGGCATTGGTAACCACCAGTTTTTCGACACCCAAACGTTTCATAATCCGCACAGGCATCGTGATCTGCCGCTGGGAATAGCCCTCATAATAATGAAATCTGCCCTGCATAACGATTACTTTTTTGCCAAGATGTTCGCCCAATACGAACTGTCCGGCGTGACCCGCAACCGTGGATATCGGAAATTCCGGAATCTGCTTGTATGGGATACGGATTGGATTTTCAATCTGATCGGCATAGTCGCCTAAACCACTGCCAAGAATCATCCCGATTTCCGGCTGAAAATCGGTAATTGTACGAATATAGGTGACCGCTTGTTCGATACATGCCGAAAGTTCCATCATTTTTGACCTCCTATTATCGATTCATAATTGGTCTTATTATACTACATTTTTAACAGAAAGGTAAGGATTCTTTTGTTTTTGACAACCCATCATTCACAAAAGGCATCTTTTATTTTTTGTGCATTGTGGTATGATAAAGGTATTACTAGATGATTTTGAAATGGAGGAACGGACAATGGACGAATGGATAAAAGGGCTCCCGAAAATCGACCTGCATTGTCATCTTGATGGATCTCTGCCGCGTGAAACGATCAAACGCATGGCGGCAGAAAGCGGAGTCGAACTGCCGCAGAGTGATGAGGAACTGGATGCGCTCCTGCGAGCAGATAACCATTGTTCCAGTCTTGCAGAATATCTTGAGAAATTTGACCTGCCGCTCTCCTGCCTGACAAGCCGAACGTTGTTTGCCATGGCGGCGCAGGCATTGGTGCAGAACGCGGCCGCCGAGAACGTGCGGTATTTGGAAGTGCGGTTCGCGCCGATGCTGTCGGTTCATGACGGACTGTCTGCACGCGATGCCGTGGAGGGCGTTGTGGAGGGGCTGAAGCTCGGAGAACATGAAACCGGTATCACAGCCTCTGCCATTCTATGCGGAATGCGACATTTCCCCATAGAGCCGAATTTGGAAATTGTACGAATCGCAAAAGAATATCTTGGCAAAGGGGTCTGCGCGGTTGATATCGCGGGGAACGAAAAAGCATTCCCCCTTACAAACCACTCGCAGATGTTCCGCCTTGCCACGGCGCTTGGCGTCCCGTTTACGATTCATGCGGGTGAGACTGGCGACTGCAATGAAATCGTGCAGGCGCTTAAATTGGGCGCGCGCCGCATCGGGCACGGCATCGCTATGCGCACCCGGCCGGATCTTCTGCGCCGATGTGTGGTAAAGCGCACCGGCATCGAAATGTGTCCCGCCAGCAATCTGCAAACCAAAGCGGTTTCAAGCTGGAAAGACTATCCTTTCCGGCAATTTTTAGAGTCGGGCGCAATGGTTACGGTCAACACCGACAACCGAACGGTCAGCTCAACCAGCATCACACGAGAAATGATGCTTTTGCAGGAACACTGCGGCGCAACCCATGAAGAACTGCGTCAGGTCTGTAAAAACGCGGCATCGGTGGCATTTGCCTCGTTTGAAGTGCGGCAGGCACTGCTTCGGGAAATCGATCAATACCAATAGAAAAAATCGGCACATGGATGTTCCATGTGCCGGTTTTTTATTTACGATTATTCTTGTGATTTTTCCCGATAGCCTAATTCAGCAGAAATATCCGAACTGGTCTGCAAAATTTCTTTCGCAAGCTGTGCGATGCGCACATCGGTCATGCGCGCAATCGGCGCCGAAATGGCAAGCGCCGCTTTTCCGCGTCCGGTATAGTCACGCACCACCGCTCCGATACAACGTACGCCTAACTCGTTTTCCTCATTATCCAATGCATACCCTTTTCGGCGGATTTCTTCCAATTCCCGAAACAGCGGTCCAAGTTCCACCACCGTATGCTCGGTATAACGCTTGATGTCACTTTCCCCCCAAATTTTGAGAACTTCCTCATCGGTCATCGTAGCAAGAATGCTTTTTCCTACCGCGGTGCAATACATCGGTCTGCGCATGCCAATTCGAGAAAACATGCGAATAGAACTGTTTTTACTGTCCATTTTATATACATACACAATATCAATGCCGTCACGCACCACCAAATGAATGGCTTCCTGCGTGGCATTGCGAAGATGCTCCAAATACGGTTTTGCAATTTCCAAAACATCCAAATTATCCACTACACGACCCGAAAGCTCAAACAATTTGAGCGTCAGGCGGTATTTGTTCGAGCCTTCGTCCTTTTTCACATACCCCATAGCGGCCAGCGACGACAGCAGACGGTGAACCGTGCTTTTATGCAGACCACTTTCTGCTGAAAGCTCCATCAAAAGCATTCCGCCGGAGCTTCTCGATAAACGTTCGATCAAATCAAAAGTGCGCTCCAGTGACTGAACAGATGGCTGTTTATCCATCTTAACATTTCTCCTTTCGGGTCCGCGCAGGCATGCTTTGGCAAACCCTGCACAGGGATCAGTCAGCATTCTTACTGACGAGTTTCATATTATGGAACTATGTTTCATTTTAACCAGTTTTCATAAAAAAGCAAGTAGAATTTTTTAAATGAATTTATTAAAAACAAGAAAAAAGGCTTGCAAACTTGCATAGAATCCGTATAATAGAGATATGACCACATTGCGGAACTTGGTTTCACATTGTGAAACTTAATCGGTAAACAATATTTATGAGGTGAATAAAATGAACGAAGTCCTGAAACAGCTTTCCCAAATCGGCATCGTTCCCGTCATCAAAATCGACGATGTTGAAAAGGCAGTTCCCCTTGCAAAAGCACTCGTTGCTGGCGGTCTGCCCTGCGCTGAGGTTACTTTCCGTACCGCTGAAGGTGAGGAAGCAATCCGCCGCATCGCCAAAGAAGTGCCGGAAGTTTTGGTCGGCGCTGGTACTGTTCTGACCATTGAACAGGTTGACCGCGCAATCAAAGCTGGCGCGAAATTTATCGTCAGCCCAGGCCTAAACCCGAAAGTTGTCTCCTACTGCGTGGAAAAAGGCTACCCTGTAACTCCGGGCTGTGCCAATCCTTCCGATGTTGAGCAGGCAATTGAGCTTGGCCTTGATGTTGTAAAATTCTTCCCGGCAGAACAAGCTGGCGGTATTAGCTATATCAAATCCATTTCCGCTCCGTATACCGGCATGAAATTTATGCCGACCGGCGGCGTAAATGCAAAAAATATCAATGATTATCTTTCTTTCGACCGCATTCTCTGCTGCGGCGGTTCCTGGATGGTGAAAGCAGACCTGATTAATTCAGGCAGCTTTGACGAAATCACCCGTCTGTGCAAAGAAGCCGTTCACACGATGATGGGCTTTGAACTGGCTCATATCGGCATCAATGCAGAAAACGAAGAGGAAGCTCTGAAAGCTGCTAAGATGTTTGAGATGCTGTTTGGCTTTGAAACCAAAGTTGGCAACAGCTCGATTTTCGCAGGCAAATATGTGGAAGTCATGAAGACTCCGTTCCTCGGAAAGAACGGCCACATCGCCATTGCTACCAACAACGTCATGCGTGCAATCGCATACTTTGAGCGCAAAGGCTTCACATTTAACTATGACCTTGCGAAGAAAGATGCAAAAGGCAACTATCCTGCAATCTATTTCAAAGATGAAATCGCTGGATTCGCAGTTCACCTGCTCCAGAAGAAGTAATTGCTTTTTAATCAGTTAAAAATGATTCATTAAAATATAGGAGGAACCATTTCATGGCAAAAGTTATTACATTTGGTGAAATCATGCTCCGTCTGGCTCCTGAAGGCTATTATAGATTTGTTCAGGCACAGTCCCTCGGCGCTACCTATGGCGGCGGCGAAGCAAACGTTTCCGTATCCCTTGCTAATTACGGCATTGATGCTGGATTCGTAACCAAGCTCCCGAAACACGACATCGGTCAGGCTGCAGTCAACAAACTGCGTGAGTTTGGCGTTGACACTTCTAACATCACCCGCGGCGGCGACCGTGTTGGTATTTACTTCCTCGAAAAAGGCGCTTCTCAGCGTCCTTCCAAAGTCATCTATGACCGTGCAGGCTCTGCAATCGCAACTGCTACCACGGCTGACTTTGACTGGAACAAGATTTTTGAAGGAGTTGAGTGGTTCCACTTCACCGGCATCACTCCGGCTTTGGGCGACAATGTTGCAGAAATCTGCATGGAAGCCTGCAAAGCTGCAAAAGCAAAGGGAATCACCATTTCCTGCGACCTGAACTACCGCAAAAACCTCTGGACTCGTGAAAAAGCCGGACAGGTTATGGACGGTCTCATGAAATATGTTGACGTCTGCATCGCAAACGAAGAAGATGCGGCTGACGTATTCGGCATCAAAGCTGCAGATACCGATGTAACCACCGGTAAAGTAAACCATGAAGGCTATAAAGATGTTGCCAAACAGCTGGCTGACCGTTTTGGATTCAAAAAGGTTGCCATCACACTGCGCGGCTCCATTTCCGCAAACGACAACAACTGGGCCGCTATGCTCTACACAGACGGTCAGTATTACTTCTCCAAAAACTACCTCATCCACATCGTGGACCGCGTAGGCGGCGGCGACAGCTTTGGTGCTGGACTGATCTACTCCTGCATCAGCAACTATGCTCCTCAGGATGCAATTGAATTCGCTGTTGCAGCTTCCTGCCTGAAACACACCATCGAAGGCGACCTGAACATGGTTTCCGTTGATGAAGTGAAGAAACTTGCGGGCGGCGACGGTTCCGGCCG
>CALLQM010000401.1 GCA_938014855.1 uncultured Clostridia bacterium
ATTCTTGTATCCGCTCTGCGTACAGGCGCAAACGATCAAAGCTGGGTAGACACGGGATTTCAAAATTTGGAGCAGACAATGACCGGTTATCCCACGCTCATCTATGATGGTCCGTTCTCTGACCATCTGCTGACAAGAAAACCGCGTCTCACCCGCGGACTGCCCACCGTTACCCCGGAAGATGCAAAGGCGGCCGCCGCAAAAGCCGCCAGCGTTTTGGTCGGCGATCTCACTCGAGCAGATGACGAAAACTCCAACATGCCGTCCTATACGTTTAACGGCAAAAACATTGCCGCCGGCGTTACAAAATCAGGCGGTCTGATCACGTATATGATCAATTCAAGGGAAATCGGCGAACAGCGCATCAGCCGAGATTCCATGTTTACCTTTGGCAACCGCTATCTTGAAAATCTTGGAATCTACAACATGCGTGTCACGTATTATGAAATTGCAGACGGTATCTGCACCATCAACTATGCGGCTATGAAAGACGATATTACCCTTTATACCGATCTGATTAAAGTCGGCGTAGCGCTAGATGATGGCGGCGTTGTATTCTTTGATGCACGTGGCTATATCAGCAACCATCGGGAACGTTCGATTGAGCCGCCAACGCTTTCTATTGATGAAGCCGCAAGATCCGTCAATCCAAATCTAGTAATCCAGTCTCAGCGGACCGCGCTGATTCCGACCAGCGGGAAAAATGAAGTCCTCACCTATGAATTTTTGACCGAATCAGACAAAGGTCAGCAGATTCTGGTCTATGTCAATGCATATACCGGTGCGGAAGAAGAAATTCTCCTGCTTGTGAAAACACCAAGCGGAATTTTAACCAAATAACCTCTTTCTAAAGAAAATGCCGGCCATTTGGCCGGCATTTTTCGTTATTCCTCGGTGTAAGTGACTTTCACCATTTTTTGATCTGCACGCGGGCGGTCGCTGTAATCGGTGGGAATAGAGGCGATTTCATCGACCACATCCATACCTTCTACCACTTTGCCGAATGCCGCATACTGTCCGTCAAGATGCGGTGCATCCGCATGCATGATGAAAAACTGCGAACCGGCAGAGTTCGGGTCCATTGCGCGCGCCATAGAAATCACGCCGCGGGTGTGCTGAAGATTGTTTTCCACACCGTTTGCGGAAAATTCGCCTTTGATTGTATAGCCGGGGCCGCCCATTCCGGTTCCGTCCGGACATCCGCCCTGCACCATAAATCCAGGGATGACGCGGTGAAAGATCAGGCCGTCATAAAACCCTTCTTTCACCAATTTGATAAAGTTTTCGGTTGTAATCGGAGCAGCATCGGGATAAAGCTCCAATTTGATTTCCTTGCCATTTTCCATTTGGATGGTAACCATAGCAATTCCTCCTTATTTATTTGCGTCGTATTCCTGCTCACAATATATGCAGCGGTAGAGCGCTTTCGAACGGTCTACCAATTTAAAGACATGCGGAAGCTCCTGTTCCACAGATGTGATACAGCGGGGATTTTTACATTTTGCGACGTTTGTTACGGTATCGGGGAGAGACAGTTTCTTCTTTTCAATAATGGTTCCGTGATTGATGATATTTACGGTAATGTTGGGATCGATAAAACCGAGCACATCCAAATCGATGTCGATTTCATTTTCAATCTTAATGATATCTTTCTTTCCGCTTATCTTACTGCGGGCATTTTGAATAATTGCAACACTGCAATCCAGCTTATCCAATTCCAAAAACTTGTAGATATCCATGCTTTTTCCCGCTTGGATATGATCGATTACGACTCCTCGGTCCAAACTGTCAATATTCAACATTATTCCACCCCTAACAATTTTAAAATAAGCGCCTCACGTACAAATTTTCCATAACGTACCTGCTTAAAATAACTTGCACGCGGATCATCGTCTACTTCCACCGCAATTTCATTTACACGCGGCAGGGGATGCATCACGATCATATCCGGTTTCGCCAGTTCCATTTTTTCCTTGTTGAGGATGTAGCTGTCACGCAGACGGATATAATCTTCTTCGTTGAAAAAGCGTTCTCTCTGTACACGGGTCATATACAGGATGTCCAGTTGGTCGATCACCTGCTCCAGCCGCTCAGCCTCCACATATTCAAAATTGTGGGCTTTCATCTCATCAATGATATAATCGGGCACGCGTAGTTCATTGGGGGAAATGAGCACAAATTTAATATTCGTGCGGCGCAGCATCGCCCGAATCAGTGAATGCACCGTCCGTCCAAACATCAGGTCTCCGCAAAGACCAATCGTAAGGTTGTCCAATGTTCCTTTGAGCGAACGGATGGTCAGCAGGTCGGTCAGCGTCTGCGTCGGATGCTGATGGCCTCCGTCACCCGCATTGATTATCGGAACCCCCGATTTTAAAGACGCAACTTTTGCCGAGCCTTCTTTCGGGTGCCGCATCGCAATGATGTCCGCGTAGCAGGAAACGGTTCGCACAGTATCGGACACACTTTCGCCCTTCGCCGCCGAGGATGCATTTGCGGACGAAAATCCAATCACACTTCCGCCAAGTTCCAGCATTGCCGCTTCGAAACTCAGGCGTGTACGGGTACTGGGTTCAAAAAATAAAGTTGCCAGCTTTTTCCCGTCACATTTATGTGCGTATTCTTGGGGGTTCTCTATTATCTCTCCCGCAAGATCCAATATGTCGTCTACTTCCTGTGTCGATAGGTCCATCGGTTCAATCAGATGTCTCAATCAAAATCCCCCCATACCAAATTTATTCTAAGATAGTTTACTACAACCTCTTGCTCGGTGCAAGCAGAAATTGACCGCACTCTGCTATTTTATGCGGTTTTCATAAATTTACAACAGAAAATTACCATTCTGCTGTAAACACAGGAACGCAAACCGCAAAGAAAGGACCGCTCCTTGTAAACAGTGCGATCCTTTCAAAATTTTAGGCATGAAAAAACCATGTACAAGCAAAAAGCTTACACATGGTTTTTCTTTGGTGCGCCAGAAGGGACTCGAACCCCTGACCTACTGGTTCGTAGCCAGTCACTCTATCCAGCTGAGCTACTGGCGCACACAATAGGGATTCCAACAAGTGGACATCCACTGATTTGAATCAGCCTAACTATAATACTATATTTTACTGAATTCGTCAAGAGGTTTTCTAAAATTATTTTAAAAAAGAAACGACCGATTTTTCGGCCGTTTCTTTTCCCTATTCTAAAACATAGATATCAACAATTCTGCGTCCGTTGAGTACGCTTTCTTGATAAGTGTCATAAAACAAATCAACATCCACAACGTCTGCCAGCAGACCCGTTCCGGTATCCGCCGCAACCGCACATCCATACACAAACTTATTATCGGTCGATACGATATAAAGTTTGGATCCATACGGAATCTCACGCGGGTCGACCGCCACATGTCCGGTCATTGCATAACGACCGCTGGCAGTTTTTGCACCTGTGCGTGCACTGTATCCGGTGGCTACCTGCTGAGAATATACCTGCTTATAATGCAGAGGTCTACCGTTTTCATCCAACTCAAGATCAAAATCCATCTCTGAGACAGGCGTTACCGCGCCCACAAGAATGGTTTGCTTGACCGGATGGCGAACGACTTGTTCGCCCAAAAGCTGTTCTTCTTCCGCTTCGCCGTCAACGGTACGGCGCATGAATGTTTTTTGCAGCAGACCGTCTTCTCCGGTCTGAATGCATTTGCTGCGTCCGATTTTGAGAAGAGACGTGTTTTTATACACGGTTTCGAAGGGTATAACCTCTTCCACGGTGTGCTCCTCATATTCTACCCGCTGCAAAACAATTTCGTCGCCGCCCTCCAGCGGTTTTTCGGCGGAAGGTTTGAGCAGATCATTTCCATCAAACTCGATCCCCTCCTGATAGAGCAGATCTCCGACCGTCATTCCATTTTCTACTTGATATGAACTTGTTGTACCATCGGCTGTGACCGTAACTTGTTTGGCTTCGGTAATTTCCATTTCAATAAATTTGCTGGACGCTCCGTCCACCGTAACCTCAGATGGGTTTACGGAACTGAGTCCGACCGAATCCATGATACGTTCCGGCTGACTGGACATGATAAAATCCAAAGTTCGGCCTTTGGGGGTTGTCACATAAACTGCATTGGTCATGGAAGTAATGCTTACTACCACAAACGCACATACGACCGACAGCAAGCTTACTGTAAAAGTCCGGGTATGCAAAAAAGTTGCAAGGTTCCGGATTCTTTTCCAAAACTGTGTCATCATGAAACTCCTTTGTTGTTTTTCGTCCGCCAATAGGCATATTGACGATTGACTTGAAAGCTTTCTTTGCCTGTATGGATTATTATGGCAAAGTGATTGACATTATATTCAAACCAAATTTTTTTGTCAAGTTTGCAAAGTTTAAAAATTTAATGAATTTTCATATTTTGCTAACAAATTATGATTGTTTTCTTCAACATCAACCAAATTTTGTTCGGGTACCAACGGCAATTTCTGTCACAGTTTACAAATTTTTCACATCTATTTTTACTCGTTATTTTGTACATTAATTAAGTATTCTATACAACAATACTATCCAATAGTGCTAGTTTGTGGAAAAGACCAAATGAAATGTAAAACAAATAAAATACCCGACACTGCAAAAGCAGTGTCGGGTATTTTGAAATAATTTGTATGCAAAAATTATCTCTTTGAGAACTGAGGAGCGCGACGAGCTGCTTTGAGTCCGTATTTCTTACGCTCTTTCATACGTGGGTCACGGGTCAGGAAGCCGGCCTTTTTCAGGATCGGTCTCATTTCCTCGCCGTTTTGGAGCAGAGCGCGGGAAATTCCGTGACGGATTGCACCGGCCTGTCCGGAAACGCCGCCGCCGGCAACTGTGCAGACAACGTCAAATTTACCAACGGTATCTGTCAGATTCAGGGGCTGACGAACGATCAGCTTCAAAGTTTCAAGACCGAAATAATCATCGATGTCACGGCCGTTAATGGTGATGGAGCCGGTTCCGGGATACAGTCTTACGCGGGAAACAGACTGTTTTCTTCTACCGGTGCCATAAAAATAAGGCTTAGATTCGTACATTTTTTATTCCCCTTCCTTACAGTGTCCATGCCTGCGGCTTTTGCGCGGCATGGTTGTGCTCTGCATCTCTAAAGACGCGGCATCTGGTGAGGGCGTTGCGGCCGATGGTGGTATCCGGAAGCATTCCCTTAACAGCAATCATCATTGCTTTTTCCGGATTTTCTTTCATCAGTCGGCTGTATTTGATTTCTTTGAGTCCGCCGACCCAACCGCTGTGATGGCGGTAAACTTTCTGATGCAATTTCTTACCGGTCAGAACTGCTTTGCCCGCATTGATGATGATTACGTAATCACCACAGTCAATGTTCGGTGTAAAAGTCGGTTTTGTTTTGCCGCGCAGAATTGCAGCAGCAAGAGCCGCGGTGCGTCCAAGCGGCTTCTGAGCAGCATCAAGAATATACCACTTACGGGTAATCTCGGATGCTTTCGGCATTGTAGTAGACATACCTTTTCCTCCAAATTTCATTTCAGTATCGAACTTTTCGTAGACAACATTCTATCTGATAACGCACCTACAAATCCATTCCGTGCATTATCCTCGTATCTTACGATTCAACTCTCTTATTATACCGAGTAGTCCAAAGCCTGTCAACACTTTTTTCAAAATATTTTAATTTAGAAATTGCATGCTCTCGTTTTCTCTCAATATCTCTCTTATTCTCTCATATACTCAAAACCCAAATCACATTTTAAGGGTTTCGCTATATCGTGCTGAGCATTGTATTATCAGAAGATCCATCATACGGAACCGAAAAGGACTCGGTACCTACTTCATAGGAATCCCAGCAAAGCTCGAATTCATCAGTACCAGACGGAAGAATAAAGTATAGATCTCCCGATACGGTATCTGTTTCCCCTGCACCAATCGGAGAAAAATCGATCGGATCGCCGGTATAGCCGAGTTCCTCTGGCGAAATAGATTCATAATAGACCTCGTCAGCATAGATATACGGTTCTGTTAAATCCGCATCCACAGCACTTTCCCAATCTGTTACAAAAAAGGTTAGATTCACATAAACAAGCTGATCTCCATCTTCCATAACGTGTTCCATGTCCTCATTTTGTATATATCCACATTCATGGACGATGAATTGAACACCATCCGCCGGAAGAAATTCATAATTTCCGTCGGTTAGCGGCACATAAAACAGCCCTTGTTCCGTTTCCAAGTCTTCAATTGGTATATCCTGCTCGGCTTCTTCCTGAACTTCAACTATTTCAGGTTCCGGTTTACCCAAGGCGGAGAAAATCACATTAAAGTCATCCCAATGCTGTACGGACATCGACAACAGCTTAAGTAAAACGATGCCCACAATCGACCACACTGCAACGAGTTTTTTTCTCGATGCAATCTTGGTTTTTATAGAAGTGGAGGCTGAATTCCTTTGCTGTGAACCGGCAGGGTTTGATTGTGCCCTCCTAGTTGTACGGCGGTTTGGATTATTATACGATCCACATCTCGGACAAGTCTCGTCTTTGTGAAAGTCGTAGTGTTTCCCACAGCTTTCACAGATCATGTTTTTCATGTCGTATCTCGTTCCTTTCTCTAAATTGTCAAAATCGATGCGAATTACTAACGAAAAGGCGAATGAGTCTGCCATGCGGCAGATCTCATTCGCCTACGATTCCGGCTATTGAATCTTATTCAACATCCACTTTAATCGATAACTCTTTTAGGCTTTTTTCTTCTACCGGAGCCGGGCACTGGGTCATCAGCTCGCTGGCATTCTGCACCTTCGGGAATGCAATTACATCACGAATCGAGTGTTTTTCCAACATCAGCATCACCAGTCGGTCAAGGCCATACGCCATGCCGCCGTGAGGCGGTGCACCAAACTTAAAGGCATCCAGCAGGAATCCAAACCGTTCCTTTGCCGTCTGTTCGTCGAATCCAAGCGCTTTGAACATGCGCTCCTGCAATTCGAGGTTGTTAATACGGATGGAACCGCCGCCCACTTCACAGCCATTGAGCACCATATCATAAGCGCGTGCATGGCAGGCACCGGGATCGCTCTCCAATTTATCAAGATCACCCAGTGCAGGGTGGGTGAATGGATGGTGTTTCGCAACAAAGCGATCTTCTTCTTCGCTGTACTCAAACAGCGGGAAATCGGTGACCCACAGGAAGTTATATACTCCTTTTTCGATTAGGTCAAGCTTGGAAGCGAGTTCACAGCGCAAAGCACCTAAGCTATCGAAAACGGTCTGATTGTCGCCGTCGGCTACAATTAAAATGACGTCTCCGGTCTGCGCATCCATGCGTTCACGGATGGCTGTTTTCTCTTCTTCGGTGAGGAATTTCTCATAGGAAGAGGATTCTTTCTCGGTCAGACGGGTATATGCAAGACCTTTCGCACGGTATGTCTTAACAAAATCGACCAATTTATCGATTTCTTTACGGGACAGCTTATCAGCCGCGCCTTTTGCATTGATTGCACGAACGCTTCCGCTGGCAAGTGCACCTTTAAACACCTTGAATTCACAGTTTTGGAGCAGATCAGACAAATCCACCAATTCCAAACCAAAACGAGTATCCGGTTTATCCGAGCCGAACCGCTCCATCGCCTCAGCATAGGGCATACGCAGGAATGGGGTTTGGATGTCGATGCCGAGCGCTTCCTTAAACGCTTTCTTC